>CALWAB010000035.1 GCA_944372745.1 uncultured Clostridia bacterium
AAGCCGTGTAATTTGTCTAAATAAACTTTATCCTCGTCATATTGTTCTATGCTTTCATAAAAAAATTGCTCTAATGGCATATTACATATTTTTAATATGTCTATCAATGTAGGCATTCTCAATATCAATTCTTCATTTTCTATTCTTTTAATATAATCTTCCTTTTTCCCCAATTTCAATGACAACTCTTCCGCTGTCAAATTTGCGCGTTCCCTTGCTATTTTAAATCTCTTTAATATTTCTTTATTTTTCATTGTTGCTCCTTTTGTTATATATAGTTTACATTTGTCAAGTATATATTACCATATGCTATAGTAAATGTCAACGATATGTAACCACTTTTAATTGAATTTATTGATAAAATTAAATAGGTGATATATATGAAAACAATTGGACAAGTAATAGAACAAATATTTTTTGATTCTGGACTAAGTATGCGAGAATTTTCAAATCAAGTTGGTTATTCAAGGCAATACATTTATGAATTATTTAAAAACAAAGACAATGACGGAACGACAAGAAAAATACAACTTGATACCTTAAAACAAATTTGTGATAGAACAAACTATGACCTTGGTAAGTTATTAAAAGAAACAGGTTATATAAAAGAACAAGATACACAACAAAATACAAATTTCGAAAATCCTATTATTAATCAATTAAACCAATTAAACGAAAATAATAAAAATAAAGTCATAGGTTACATAAATGCCCTTTTAGAAAATCAAAACAAAAACTAATTATTTCTTTCCTAGGATTTGAAAGGGAACTACCCGTTCCCCTTCACCCCTTAGGGGTGGGATGCCCCACCATGGCGTGGTCTTGGGCTTGTACTAATACTTACTTGATATGTTCTCTCAAAATATTGACCACTGCCGTACGCAAGTCGACTGCACCTATGGTCTTGTAGTATTACACTAGCCCACTTTAGTACTAAAAACAAAACAAATATTTTTTTTAGTGCGTTATCATGCTCTAAAACTATTTATTTAGTACTAACTTGTGCCTATGTACTCAACCAAAACCACGGCATTGTGCCACTACGCCTTTGTGCTTTAACTTAAACCACACCTTGAGTGTGCTTTTTTCTTAGACTATTACTTATATCTTCATAATTTCAAACTAATTATTTCTCTATATAAAATATTATTTTTAACATATTTTTTCAATAAATTAAATGTTAATATTTTTTACAATTTAATTTATTTCGTTTGCAAACATTTTGCAATTACAAATTAATTATATTGATACTGAATAAAAAATCAAGTATATTTTTAAATTTTGTTTGAATTATTGCAAATCGTCATAAAATTTAATATTTTTTATTGCATAATGCAATAAATTGATAGTAATCTATATAAATTTTTATAACTATATTGAACATTTTGAAAAGACATAAAATAAATAATCTTTTAATTTATAAGGCTTTATATTTATAAAACAACAAAAAACTAGTGCGTGACAATGTACTAAAAGCAACTTTTTGACAGCGGTTTTATGTCGCGAAAACCTTGACACAATTTAGTTACTAGCGTACAGCAGTGGTCTTTAGTGAGTACCTAAACACATATTAGTACTTCAATGATATCCTTAGTGCGTTATAACGCACTAAGAAATATATTTTAAGTTTTAAGTACTAATGTGGGCTAGAGTCACTCTCCAAGACCACAGGTGCAGGACACTGTCCTGCTCTAGGGTTTTAGGGGATGAAATTCCCTAAAAACGCACAAAAAATTATGATAAAAATAAAAAAAGTTTACTTTTTGCAAAAGCAAAAAGCAAACTTTTATTTTTATATTAATTAAATTTATTTAAAAATTTAAAATTAGAATATGTTTTTCAAGGTTATAGTCTTAGTCTTAGTAACTGCATCGAATGTAGACATAACACCTTCAGTACCAATGCCAGAATTTTTGTATCCACCAAATGGCATTTCAAAACTTCTGTGGAAACTTGCACCATTTATTACAGTTCCGCCACATTGCAACGCTTTAACAGTCTTAAACGCCTTATTTACATCTTTAGTGAACACACAACCACATAGCCCATACTCGCTTTGATTAGCAATTTCTATTGCTTCATCAAGGGTATCAAATGGAATGACACTGACTACAGGTGCGAAAATTTCTTCGTTGTTAGCTACTTTCGCAGTTCTAGGAATGTCAACAATGATAGTAGGCTCTAGTACTGCCCCATTTCTCTTGCCACCATATACAACGCGTCCACCTTCGCTGACTGCTTCTTTAATCTGCCTTTCAGCATTGATAGCCGCATCTTCAGTGACAAGGCAACCTATGTCCGTCTTAGCATCCGCTGGATTGCCAACGACAAGTTTACTCAAGCGTGCTTTCGCCTTCTCAATCCATTCGTCATATACAGAGCGATGAATCAAGAAACGCTTACTAGCACAGCATACTTGTCCTGTATTGTACATTCTACCCCACACCATTTCTTCAATAGATAAATCTATGTCTGCATCTTCACACACAATAAATGCGTCATTTCCGCCAAGTTCTAGAGCCACATGTGCTAGATGTTCAGCACCATTTAAGTATGTGATTTTACCTACTGCTGTAGACCCCGTAAATGTGATAGCATGGACGCCCGGGTGTTTAGCAAGTGCGTTGCCTGCTACTGAGCCTGCCCCTGTGATAACTTGCAATACGCCCTTAGGAAGTCCTGCTTCGTGCATTAATTGAGTGAGTTTTATCAAAGTCAATGGATTTTGATGAGGTGGTTTGACTATGACAGTATTTCCAGCCAATAATGATGGTGCTACTTTTTGATCAAACAAATCACAAGGGAAGTTAAAAGGTATTATGCACCCTACAACACCTAGTGGTTCTCGTATGGTCATCTGCAATGTCCTATCTTGCCCTGCTTCTGTTCCGTTAGGAATTACATTGCCATACAAATGCTTTGCTTTCTCGCAAAATGCTGAGAATGATATGCGTATATTGTCTATTTCTCCATACGCTTGAGTGATAGGTTTACCTGTTTCTGCACTCAAAGTCTTAGCCAAATCTTTCCTATTGGCGTCAACTAAATCCATAAATTTATTCAAGATGTCCGCTTTCTTGTGAATAGGCACTTCTTTCCATGTCTCAAACGCTTGTTGTGCGTATTTCACCGCTTTGTCGACATCTTTTTCTGTGCCTGCTGGCACTGTATCAATCAATTTGCCATTATATGGGTTGACAATTCTCATAACGCTTTTGTCGCTTGCATCACAAGGTTTGCCATTTATAATCATTTGCATTTTTGCCTCCTTATTTCTTTCCAAATGCTGTGAATGATAACATTAAGCCACCGACCGTATTTCTACCGTCATCTTCAAAACCATACTCGCCGAATGTAAATTCCATAATGAATGGTGTATCACCTATTACCTTTTTAATCTTGTCATACACTTCATTGATTCTATCCGCAATACCTGCACGGCGTCCGCCACAGTGTACAAGGTGGTAGCACTCTACTTCTCCGCCTATCTTGTCTTTCAAAATCTGCAATGTTTTCTCTACGCTTTCAATGAGTTCGTCAACTGATGCCTCCATTCTTATAACTGCTGTACCTACTGCTAGATTTGCACCTATATTCATAGACAAATCATCATTTCCATTCATAGGGTGACGAATTGCGACCAAGTCTCCAAGTCTATCTTTTACTCCAAGTGGGCTAACAATGGTAGCACTCAATAAGTTTGCACCTTTTAGTTCGTCTACTTTCATACCACGCCAATCTGCATATTTTTTGAGTGCTGGCTCGTGGTCTATTTCGACAAGGCATCTATTGCCTTCCACTTTTGTAATGATACCCATATCTTGAGTTTCTCTATATGCCCCTGTAAATTCGTTAGCAAATGGCACTTTTGTGTACATAAGCGCGACTGCGACACCTTCATTTGTAATTTTATCATCACAATATAGTGACCAATTCCCTTCAATAGTATTGTCTGCAGCAGAACCACCAAATAATGGTGCACGGCCGACAACTCTTGAAATGCCTTTTAAGAAAAATTCTTCTTCTGTTGGGCTAGCACACATATACATCATATCTGGTTCGTCATAGCGTTTGAGCATAGCAAGTGCTTTCTTAGCAGCGTCTTGTCCAGCGTCTCTTGCACTTTGATAATTTTTCTTAGCAGCAAAGCCGACACCGACTTCTAAGTCTTTCCCACCTAGAGCCATAGCGCCGACAAAATAATCGCCACCTACAAAACCAGTAGGGACAATTACACCTGTGAAACTTGTATTACCTATTACTGGGCAATCAAATACGCTTTTCATACCTTTCAAAAGTTCTTTTAAATCGTAATTGCAACTAGCGTAAGCAAATACTACTTTGGCATCTTTCATATCTGCCATTTTAGCACATTCTACGCCTGCTTTATAAGCATCTTCTAATTGACTATAACCTATTTTTGTATTCATATATTTATCTCCTTAAATTACCTTAAAGTATTTCTTTGTACAATTTTTTAATGTCTTCCACGCTAGTTTCACGCGGATTTCCACCTGTGCAAACATCGTTATAAGCGTCTACACTTAGGCTGTCCAAATCTTTCTCTTCTATACCAAATTCTTTGAGTGATTTAGGTATATTAAGTTTTGCACGCAAGTCTTCAACTAATTGTATTGCCAATTTCCCTGCTTGGTCGTCATCTAATCCTTCGGTATTAGCCCCAAATGCTTCGGCTATCAATCTAAACTTAGGTTTAGACGGTGACTCTAAGTTATATTTCATAACTGTTGGCAATAGCATTGCATTAGCCACTCCGTGTGCCACATCAAATTGTCCGCCAAGTGGGTGTGCCATTGAGTGCACTATTCCTAAACCCACATTGCTAAAGCCCATTCCCACTACATATTGAGCAAACGCCATTTTCTCGCGTGCTTCTATATCGTTTCCGTCAATGTAAGCACGCTCCAAGTATTTTGCTATTGTGCGTATGCTCTCGAGTGCGAACATATCACTGAATTGTGTAGCACCTTTTGTAATAAGGCTCTCTATCGCGTGTGTGAGTGCGTCAAGCCCTGTGCTTGCAGTTGTTCCTTTTGGCATACTTGCCATAAGTTCTGCATCTACCACTGACATAATAGGTATATCGTGTGGGTCTACGCACACCATTTTACGCTTATGCTCGGTATCAGTGATAACATAATTTATTGTCACTTCTGCCGCCGTCCCTGCTGTCGTAGGCATTGCAATGAGTGGCAAACATTTATTTTTTGTATTCACTGCACCATTAAGACTAACTACAACGTAATGCTCTGGGTTCTTAGCAATAATTGCTATTGCCTTCGCTGTATCTATGACACTGCCACCACCTACCGCTACTATGCAGTCTGCTTGTGCGTCCTGTAGAGCCTTAAGACCATTGTGAACATTCTCAATCGTAGGATTAGGTTGAATGTCCAAAAATACGCTGTATTCTATACCATCTAAGACAGATTTGACCTTGTCAAGCAAGCCAACGCTATCTATTGTGTGGTCGGATACTAGCAATATTTTTTTAAATCCGCGCTCTGTTATCTCTTTGGGCAATATTTCCCTGCATCCATACCCGAGATAAACGCATTCATTAAAAATGTATTTCTCCATAATACCTCCCAACAATTATTATAATCAATTTAAAAATTAAAATCACGCATTTTAATGCCCTTGTGTCAAATTTTTTATTTTTTTGTCAAATTTTGTTGTTTATTGTCGAAATAAATAAAAAAAGCAGGACAATGTCCTGCAGAGAATGTAGACAAATTGTTTCTAGGGGATTTCACATCCCCTAGAGCACTTGCGTACAGTGTCGTCACACCTTTTGCTTAGACATTTCCATAATTGTTTCAGTATTTAAATATGGGTAATGAGCGGATACATGATTTTTGTTTAGATATTGTCCTTGCACTTGTGGGTCTAATAATCTTGCCTCTAATTTTTGTTTTTCATCAGGAAATACGCGTAGCATTTTAGCATTTAATTCTTTTGTACTGATTGAATCTGTAAATTTAATTACCCCTGCCCCTTGAACATTTGAATAAGGATTATTATATTTAGAATGTAGACGCACAAAATCCGTATTGTCTGATGCAAATTTTATACTGCTATTAAAATTGATATAACCTTTTGACGCACTATCTTTATATTCTTTTACCGCTTTTTCAAATTTATCATTGAATCTACTTTCGTCTTTTATTGCATCAATGTAGCCTAATAAACCATTTTTGTAATTATTAAATTCGCTTTCATTCAATGGCTTACCTTGCACAGATTTATTTTTTATAACTGCATTGTATTCTCTTTGTAAATTTTCTATCAAATTTTGCCTAATTCGGTATTCTAAGTACTCATCAATAGTTAGCACTTCTCCACGACTATTCTGCACCATTCGCCCACTTTCAAATATATTTTTCATTGTGTTTGCCATTTCTTGATTACACATATCACTTAGAATTTCACGCTCTTGATTAAATGAACTTTTTTGATATTGTGGTTCTTCGCCTACCCCTATATAACCATTGATTGTCCCAAGTATTGGATTGACTTTTTCAGTACCTTTCAAAAGCATTGGTCGCTCTTTTTTAATTTCTTCTATTATATCTATATATTTTTGTGCATTACTATATGAAGTATATATCAAAAAGGTATCGTTTCGCTGGTCATTGGATGCCATTTTAAAATACAATGGCAGTTTCTTTTGTGCAGCCTTTATATACATAGCGGTGGCAAAAGGTAAAATATTTTGTTTCTCTAAATTGAGATACATACGCAATTCTACCTTATCCTTCGTCATATATATTGGTGGATAAATATGTAAAAATCCATCTGATGATACTATCTTATTGTTTTCATCCTTGCTCACAAAAAAGCCTTGCACAAATGCAGGTCTCAAACCTGTATTTTTGAATTTTCTGTCATACTCGCCATTAAAAAAATTATAAAAACCGCGTTTTTTCATTTCTTCAGGAGCATAATATTTATCTGTTTGCAACTTCAATATTGCCGCTTTAGTGCGCCCTTCACACGACTTAATATTTACTCTTTTTATAATATCATACCAATTCAAATATATCATCTCGCAGAATTTTTCTAGAGCATTAAAATCTATATCTTTACCATTTTTATGTGCATTATAATACACATTGAATTGATATGCACTTAAAGGTTTCTCTTCTAATTTATTATGAAACATATCCAGTATAAATTTATTATATTTATCTCTATCAAATTTAACTTGTTTTAAAATTTTTTCTTTACTATCTTGCATATTTTCCCCTTTATTCAAAATTTTTCTATTTTATCTAAAAAATTCTCTCAATCTCTTTTTATTTTTAGGTTTATCTTCAATTGGTTTGTCTTCAATTTGTGGTGTTAATATTTCTTCATTTTTTTGTAAATCATTTTGAGAAATATTTGTTTCTTCTTTTTTACTTAGTATTGTTTTTGATAATGATTTTTTTGTGGTCTTGTTATTCTGTAAACTCTGTATTATTTTCATTCTATCAGGTTCATTGTGAGTCCACATTGCATCAAACATTGTTAAATAGTTGTCTTCAAAGTTGTCTGCTATAAATTTTCGCACTTCATTTAAATCTTCTACTTTTGCAATAGTCAACCCAGCAATTATAGATTTTTTGTAAGTTTCATCCATTCCTTTATAGTCTACATCTTTGACTTTGTCATTCACAACATCATCTACAGACAATAAAACATCTTTAGTAAAATTAATAAATTCATTTGTTATACTATTACCTAATGCAGGAAACAAAGCATTAGGGTTATTGGTAGCATAAAAAACTCTGCTTGCTATCTCCCACTTTCTTGGGTCAGTGACTATTTGTGGATTTTCTTCGTCTAAATCTTGATAAAGGATATTGATTCCACGGCTAATTACGAATGCTAATAAATAAGGATGTATTAAAAATTGGTCATTCGAATCATTTTCTATAGTGTTTATCTCATTATAGCGTTTGATGCCCGTCGCCCATTCTATCCAAGTATTAACATTAACTTCAAAATAAATATGGCAAAATCTTCTATAAAGTGCATTTGTCATTGGATATGCCGCTAAATTGTCTGCGTTTTCATTTCCCGCTCCAACGACAACTGCATTGTCTGGCAATGGCCACAAGCCGTCTTTGCCTGCTCGGTCTAATACTATGCTGTAAACTAGGCTTTGTACTGTTGGTTTAACATTTGTAAGTTCGTCTATAAAGAGTATATGTTTTCTATCTGGCTCTGCCTTGCATTTCTCACAAAGTTGTGTGTACCAAAGTGGTGGTATATACTCGCCTGTTTCGCGATTTAATGCGCCGTCTATTTCTTCTGGGTTCATTTGAGGGCGCAAGGTTATTCTTGTCGCTGTCGGGTCTATTTGCTTAACTCTTGCTGATTTCCCCACACCGCTTGGTCCGTGCAAGAATACAGAATTGCCAGCCTTTACATACACTTGCAATAATTCATCTTTTGAAAATGTAGTATAGTCTAATGCGTATTTAATTACTATAGGTTTTTCAACTCTAGCAACATCTCTAATAGAATCTATTGCACTGCTAAGGCTCAATTTTCTATCCCCGCTAGGTATAATTTCTTTTGCAAAATGTTCGTTCAAATATCTAATTAAATTGACCTGTATATTATCTTTCATTGAATAATGTTCACTGGTTTCTTCATATTGAATGTTACTAAATAATGCTTTTTGTGTGACGGCAACATTACTCTTTTTATCTACCAACCATACTACTGGTTCAACTTTTATCCAAATTTTGTCATCATAATCATCAAATTGCATTGTATTATGCAAGGTAACAGTATGCGTTTTTAAAATTGTATATAATATATTTTGTATCTTATCCTTATCAAGCATTATGTATTTGCTATCTTTATATTTATACTCATTTACTTTGTATTGCTTAAATTTTTGCACTTCCATACAGTCATTACAGTCAAATACATATGTTTTGCCTGTCTTTTTCACTTCATTTGAATGACTTAATAGATTATTTAAATTCATATCTACTGCTGTTTGTGGATATTCCCCTGCTACAAAAACAAAATAATCGCCATAATCTCTTATGGTTTTGCCTTCTGGGAATTGCTCCTTTAATCCATCAAAGTTGATAGTAGGTCTTTGTGACATTCGTCTATCAAATAAACCATAAAATAGTGTTGGATAGTCTTTACCCATAACCTTATCAGTATAAGACAACATCTGGTTTAATCCTGAATCTATTAACCAATTTGATATATATTTATCATCACAATATCCCCCTAAAAGTATGCTCAAGTCTGTTATTTCGCTTTTACCATTTTTAAAAATAGATAAGGCATCATCACTTTCAATTTGTTCTATAAATGGAATTTTAAATTCTGCCATATTTTTTCTCCAAATGTAACTTATTTATTTTAATTAAATTATAACACATTAGAACGCTTTTTTCAATATCTATTTTTAATATTAATTATTGATAAATATTATACTTGTATTTGTTTTACATTGAAATTACTCAAACTACAAATTTTAATTCTTGACTAACCAATTTAAAAATGTTATACTTTTATAAAGTTAACATTATTTTAAAATTTTGTAAATTAAAAATAAGCATCTTGGAGCAATATATGTACTTTACTGAACTCTCTACTCCACTAGGTCAAATAACAATAGAAAGTGACGGCACTTATTTAACTGGGCTATGGTTTGTAGGACAAAAATATTATGGGTTAGCAGAAAATGCTATTTTCAATGACAATTTGCCCATTTTTATTGATGTAAAAAATAAATTGGAAGCATACTTTAACGGCAAGAACCCTAATTTCAATAATATTCCATTAAAGCCCAAGGGTTCACCCTTCCGCCGTCAAGTGTGGAAACATCTAAGCGAGTTACCCTATGGAACTACCACTACTTATGGGGAAATTGCCAAAAAGATTGCCAACGAAAATGGTTTAAAGACTATGTCGGCACAAGCTGTAGGTGGTGCTGTAGGACATAATCCTATTAGTATCATTATTCCTTGTCATAGGGTATTAGGTAAGGACAACTCACTCACTGGGTATGCTGGTGGTTTAGACAAAAAAATTGCCCTACTTAAATTGGAAGGAAGTGCGATGGCACACACCTTTAGTCATTGGTTGAGCATCTAAGCATAACAACAATTAACTTTGTGCGACAGTATAAAGGTGTGATGGCACACCGCCGTGGCTATTCGCGAGTACCTAGCCACAACTTAGTGCTTAAATAGTATACTTAGTGCTTATCAAAGCACTAAGAAATATATTTTTAAGTTATAAGTACTAAATACAGCTAGTGTTGCCCCATAAGACCATAGGTCAAGGACGCCTGTCCTTGTCTAGAGTTCTAGGGGATGAAATCCCCTATAGTACTTGTGTACAGCATTAACTTTCCCCTAAATAGAATAAACAAGTAAGTATTAATACAAACCAAAGACCACGACATGGTGGGTTATCTCACCTATAGGGTCATAGGGGATAAAATCCCCTATTCACAAACCAAGTACAAATTATATTAAATATTTTGAATAATAGTTATATCAAATATATCATCAAATGATATTTTGACTTTATTTATAACCATAAATCTAGCACTATAGTCTACTATAGGTACGCCTTCTATGTCTACATAATGCCCATCATTATAGTACTTGACTTGCACGACACTGTCTTTATTAATGTCTAAAAGTATTTTAGATAATTCTTTTGCCTTTTCCTCGCTTATTCCCCCTTTCAGGAC
>CALWAB010000036.1 GCA_944372745.1 uncultured Clostridia bacterium
TGGTGCGCATAGAGGGACTTGAACCCCCATGTCGTTAGACACTAGATCCTAAGTCTAGCGCGTCTGCCAATTCCGCCATATGCGCGTGTTGGCTGGGGTGGCTGGATTCGAACCAACGCATATGAGGGTCAGAGTCTCATGCCTTACCGCTTGGCGACACCCCAATAGTGGTGACCCATCCGAGATTCGAACTCGGGACAACTTGATTAAAAGTCAAGTGCTCTGCCAACTGAGCTAATGAGTCATATATTTCTCTAATAATAGAGAAATGGCTGGGGTGGCTGGATTCGAACCAACGCATGCGAGAGTCAAAGTCTCGTGCCTTACCGCTTGGCGACACCCCAATAGAAAAAGGTGATATAAATTATGGGGTGGGTGATGAGGCTCGAACTCACGACCTCTAGAGTCACAGTCTAGCGCTCTAACCAACTGAGCTACACCCACCATAATGGTACGCCTGAAGGGACTCGAACCCCTGACACACGCCTTAGAAGGGCGTTGCTCTTCCAGCTGAGCTACAGGCGCTAGCTGTCATAATTTATTGGAGCGGGTGATGGGAATCGGACCCACGCGGCCAGCTTGGAAGGCTGGAACTCTACCATTGAGCTACACCCGCATTATTTTGAATGCTTTTATATATTATCATATTCGAATATCTTTGTCAACGATTTTTTACTATATTTTTTTATTTTTTTAAAAAATGATTAAAATAATAATAACAATAAAATTGGTTGTTATTTTGTACAATATTTTGTTAAAATAATATTAATAATTTTGTAGGAGCTAATTATGGTATTTGAAATGTGGTCGGTTTGGCATATTTTATATATATTATCGCCAATAATTATAATGGTACCATTATATTTTTTATTGAGACATAGAAGTTACAAAACTCGTTATATAATTGGTGTCATAATCGGTATAATATCTTTACTTATTTTGATAGTGAGAAATATTGATATCTATGTTAATAATGGATTTGACCCTGAGATTATTCCATTGCAAGTATGTCATTTTGGAAATATAATGGTATTTATTGCTTTAGTATTTAGAAGTAAAATTGCTACCTCTATATTGTGGTGTTTAAATCTTTTAGCAGCTTTTTCGTCTTTGGTAGTGGCCGACGCCTTGACAGGTTATGCAGATATATTCTGTATTAGAGCACAAGCTTATATTTGGGGACATCTATTTATAGTCATAGGTGCATTGTATGCAGTATTACTAAAAATTGTTCGTATAGATTTTAAATCTTTTTTGTGGGGAATGGGTGTACTTTTATTGCTTTTAATCCCGTCAATCATATTAAATTCTTACTTTAACGATGTATTAGGCTTTCATGTAAACTATTTTTATATTTATAATTCTGATGGTGTTCCGTTTGAATTCTTGTATATAGGTGATAGGGCTGTTTATGGTTGGTTTACTATAAATTGGATATATACAATATTAATAGTTCTTATATTTAGTGTATTAATGTTTGGAATCTATTGTATTCAAAAGTTGCTTTACTTAAAAGATAAAGATTATAAAACTTATAATATATTCCAAAAGAAAAAATCCTTGAATTCTTAATAAATAAATGGAATTGTTTGAAATAATATATTATTTTAGTGGTTTTTACTTTAAGATGACTTTCTTGAGTCAATGGCAGAGGCAGATAAGACCATAATGGAACATTTTAAAGATAATATAGTTTACATTAACTGTATGGTCAATTTGTCAATAGATTGCGATTGTGATAGCCATCCAGAAGCTCCTTGTATGAAAGATATAGGCATTTTATCTTCACTTGACCCTGTTGCTTTGGATAAGGCTTGCCTTGACCTTGTATACGCATCAAGTGACCCAGGTAGAGACCACTTACTTGAAAGAATTGAAAGTAGGCACGGAGGCCATACTGTAGATTATGCTGAAAAAATTGGGTTAGGGTCTACTGATTATGAATTAATTGATGTTGATAAGGAGTAATAAATGCCTAAGAATTTGATTGTTTATTTTTCTCATGCGGGGCAAAATTGGTTTGATGGTGGGCTTAAAGAAATAAAAGTAGGCAACGCCAAAGTATTAGCTGAAAAACTATCAAAGATACTAGAAGCAGACCTTTTTGAAGTAGAAACTATTAAAACATATCCATTCGAATACATGGAATGCTGTGACGAAGCACAAAAAGAACAAAGAGCAAATGAATTGCCAGAATTAAAAAAATACTTGGATGGCATTGATGAATATGACAATATTATATTGGCTTATCCATGTTGGTGGGGGACAATGCCACAGGCTATGTTCACATTCCTCAATCATTATGATTTTAATGGAAAGAATATTTACCCTATATGTACGCACGAAGGTAGCGGAATGGGAAATAGTGAAAATGATATTAAAAAAGTTTGCTCAACAGCAATAGTTCATAATGGTTTAGCAGTTCGTGGCTCAACAGTATATGAATGTGAAGATAAATTGAATAATTTTGCAAAGAACATATAAAAAACACTCATTTTGAGTGTTTTTATATAGGTAAGTGAGGGTCAATAGACAAAATTAAACTATTTAAATACAATTATCAATAAACGATATCCACTACTAACAAGAACTTATAATTTTTAGTAACTTATAAAATGGTCGAGGTGGCGGGATTCGAACCCACGACCTTATGGTCCCGAACCATACGCGCTACCAACTGCGCTACACCTCGT
>CALWAB010000037.1 GCA_944372745.1 uncultured Clostridia bacterium
GGAAAAACAAAAAATTATTGATATTTATAAAAAACAGAAAGCAAAGGGTATTTGTACATTTCAGACTTTATCTAACGCAGATGCATATGCTTTATATTTAGACAAAGATGCTGCAGAATATCAAGTAAATTCGCTTATAGAAAATGGTGATTTAGTAGTTGATTTAAATTCTAAATTTTTAAGTACACCGCAGGAAATGGGCTTGGTTCATGGTGTGTTATCAAAAAATCCTAAAGGATATGGGTTTGTTGCGGTTGAAGGACAAATAGAAGATATTTTTATACCTGCTGTATTTATGGGCAAGGCTTTATATGGGGATAGAGTCTTAGTTGAAGTTGTAGACGATAAATTTAACGAAGGCAAAAAATGTGGCATAATTCGTGCAGTAACAGGTCATACAACTAAAAATGTTGTTGGGACGATTGAAAAACATGGAAAAAAGTTATTTTTAGTGCCAGACGAAGCAGATAGATATCCTATGATTGAAATAGAACCAAACTTTACTTTAGACGCTTTGCCTAATGATAAGGTTGTTGTGAAAATTCAAAGTTATGAAGATAGATTGCCACATGGTGAAGTAGTAGAAATTCTTGGGGACAGTTATGATGCGTCAGTACAAGTTCGTGGTATTTTGCGTTCTTACGATTTAAATGAGGTGTACCCTCAAAAACAAGTTGATTATGCAAAAAAAATACCTCAAGTTGTAACGCCTGAACAAACAAAAGGGCGTTTGGACCTTCGCGATCAGCTTATTTTTACAATTGATGGGGATGATGCAAAAGATTTTGATGATGCAATATCATTGACAATAAATGATGATGGCACATACCATTTAGGGGTTCATATTGCTGATGTGTCTGAATATGTTCAACCTAATTCTATCTTAGCTGAAGAAGCGTATGAAAGAGCTACAAGTAATTATTTTCCTAGATTGGTTATACCAATGTTACCAACTGAATTGTCTAATGGAATATGTTCTCTTAATCCACATGTAGATAGATTGACCTTATCAGTTTTTATGGATATTGATAAAAATGGTAGAGTTTTGAATTTTGATATTCATAAGGCAGTTATTAATTCTAAGGAAAGAATGACTTATAAGAATTTCCAAAAAATACTTGATGGGGATAAGGAAATGTGTTTGAGATATCCTCACTTGATTGACATTGCACATAATATGGAAAAATTATCTGATATCTTATCAAGGAATAGAGATAGGCGTGGTGAATTAAATTTTGATTTGCCTGAGACAGAAATTATATTAGACGAAAATAATGAAGTTATAGATATACAAGCGTACCCAATAGAAAAGTCAAATCAATTAATAGAAAGTTTTATGGTAGTTACAAATGAGGCTGTAGCTGAATATATGGGAAAAATGAAAATTCCTGCTATATATAGAGTGCATAATATTCCTGACCCTGATAGGCTCGCTTCATTTAATAGATTCTTAGGTCAATATGGGTTGGCAATTAAATGTGATGGTGATGATTTTGCAGAAATAAAACCTTTGGATTTTCAAAGATTGCTTAAAGAAATTGAAAACGAAGAATATGGAGAAGTTGTTCGTAAAGTAGCATTGCGCAGTACAAAAAAAGCTTATTACGATGTGGAGGATTTAGGACATTTTGCACTTGCAAATAAACACTATTGCCACTTTACTTCACCTATTCGCAGATTGCCAGACTTAATTATTCACACAATTATAAAAGAGTATTTAGATGGCCGTTTAAATGATGAAAGAAAAAAATATTGGCAACATTATACTATAGATTTAGCAAGGAATTCTAGTGAAAAAGAAAGAAATGCTGATGAAGCAGAACGCACTGTCAATGATTATTATATGTGCAAGTATATGGCAAAATTTATTGGCGAAGAATTTGAGGGCAAAGTAAATGGTGTAACTGCAGATAGAATTTTTGTAGAATTACCAAATACCGTAGAGGGTGCTATAAAGATAGCGGAATTGCCATTTGATAATTATGTATTGGATGAAGATTTGCACAGATTAGATGGACAGCATATGTCATTTAGAATGGGAGATAGTGTTAAAATTAAAGTTTTAAGTGTAAACGAAATAGCACGCGAAATTAATTTTGGATTAGTAAGAGATTTTGTCAAAGATTATCAAACTGTTAATTTAGATAGAGAGCCAATAATAAGAAAAAAGGTTTATGACAAAGATGGTGAAACTTATTTTGTCGAAAGAAGAAGTGGGGATGAAAGCAGACAACAATTTTTAGCTCGAATTGGAAAAGACGAACCTAATAGAAATAGGAATTCACATAAAGGACAAAAGGGGAAAGGTAACAAAAGAAGTTCAAAATACTTAGAAGGTTATGAAGGGGATTCTAGAAGATTTGATAATAAAAAAAAAGAAAATGAAGAAGAAAAAAATCAACGCAGGTCATTTCAACAAAATAGATATTTAAAGAATAAAAAAGATTGTGAAGAAGAAATTGACAGATAGAAATAACAAAAAACACTAAAAAATAAATAAATTCATATATATTTTATAAAAAAACATTAAAAAATTTTAAAAGGGTATTGCAAAATCTTTATTTTGTGGTATAATACAGGTGTAGTGAATTGTGAAAATCATTGCTACGAACAAAAAAGCGTATTTTGAGTATGAAATCTTAGAAACTTATGAAGCAGGCATTGTTTTAATGGGATGCGAAGTTAAGTCTATAAGAGAAGGGCATGTAAGTTTACTTAATAGTTTCGTACAAGTGACTAAGGGTGAAATGTGGTTAAAAAATTGTTATATCAAAACTTATGAAAAAACAACTTCATTTTGCCCTGACGAAAGACAAAAGCGTAAATTATTAATGAACAAAAAAGAAATACTAAAAATACAAGCGCAAGTTAGTGAGAAGGGCTTAAGTGTTGTACCGCTAAAAGTTTATCTAAATAAAAAAAATTTAGTTAAAGTTGAAATAGCGTTAGCCCGAGGCAAAAAATTGTATGATAAAAGGCGTACAATTAAAGAACGAGACCAGAAGAGAGAGCAAGCAAGACAAATTGAGCAATGAATTCACTCAAAATAAGGGGGCGACTTGGCTTCGACATACCAAAATTTGCGTGAAAAAGCGCGCCGAAGTCCTACTTCGTTAAAAAGGAAATTAAATATAAACGCAAATAATAATGTTTCTGCACCTCGCGGTGCAATGGCATTGGCTGCTTAAGCAGTATGCCTAGTCTAAATTTATATTATCGTTCGTATATATTTGGGCTTTAGATTAGGACGATAGATTAAAGGTAAGGTTGTGCTTTAATTGAAATTAACAGCCTATAGCAAAGTTGGGTTTGATTGTGGGCGGACTTTGTAGAATTATGAAAACAATCTACGCACGTAGAAAAGCATAGTAAATTTGGTGTGGACGTGGGTTCAATTCCCACCGCTTCCACCAGATGGAAGTAAAAATAAGGAGAAAATTATGGTAACAACTATTTTGGCAAGTGATTTTTGGGGAGCATTCTTGAATGTTCTAGGTATTGTGGGGTTAGTATTAATCGCTTTGTTCATTGTTGTATTTGTGGCAGACTGGATTTTGTCTACAATTGATGGGAAAGAAGGCATATTCTTCAAAAAGAATAAAAATCAAGTAAACAATACTACAAATATCACTAATAATTATGGGGATAATTATAATAAACCTGAAGAAAAAGAAGAATTTGTAAAAACAGAAGAAGTAAAAGAAGAAAAAACTACAGAAGATATTGATTTTGAAAAGGCTAGACAAGAAGAACTAGAATTGAATCAAACTGTTGTCGAAGAGCCTACACCAGAACCTGTTGTAGAATCTCAAGGACCTGATTATGAAGCTATGATTGAAGAAATCAATAGTACTGCTTTAAATGCTTATAGCAAAGTAAAGAGTGAAGAATTTGCTAGAAAAGTATTGGGAGCAGAAGGTGCTCAACCACAAGTTGAAGAAATTGAGGAACATGTTGAAGAACCTATAGAAGAAACTTTTGAACATGAAGAAGTTGAAGAACCTGTGGAAGAAATTGAAGAACCAATTGATGAACTTGAGGAAGATGAGTACGAAGAAGAGCCTGTAGAAGAAAAAGTTGAAACTGTAGAGAATACTGAAGCTCAAAATGAAATTTTAAGGCGTCTTGAAGAACAAGTTAATGAATTAAAGCGTCAACTTGAAGAACAACAACGCGAAAATGAAGAACTTAAGAGAATTGCTGAAGAAGAAAAAGCAAGATTGAACGATTTAATTGCTAAACGCAGTGGCGATGATGACGACGAAGGTAGAAGAATGAAAGATTATGTCGGCAATCTTGATGAACTTGAGGCTCGTTTGGAAATTCTTAAAGAAAGACTTAAAGCAAATGAAAAAGAATTAAGAATTAATAAGAAAGAATACATTCCTTTGTCTAGAGTAAAGAAAACTCTTGAGAGTGATAAGAAAAAATTGCGTAGAAGAGAAGCTATTGTGGCTAAGCGTAAGGTATTGTTATACGGTGTTAATAACTATGCTGATATAGACGAAGAAAAGGCTAAGGAATTAAACGAAGAACTTGACTTGCTTGAAGGATTAAGATTGAGTGTGGCTCATTGTGAAGAAGTAATGGAAGCAAATAAGGATAGATATCCGATTTTGGAACACACTAATAAGATTTTGACAGAAACAAATGCTCAAATTAAAGCTGATATAGCACAAGTTGAAGAAGAAATTGAAGAAGCTAAAAGACTTCAAGAAGAAGGACAAGAAGAGTAATAAATTTTAGTAATTAAAAATCTATATTATAAATTAGTTAAATAAAAATCTTATCAAATCTTTACAGATTGATAAGATTTTTTCTAGTTATCAAACAAAAGATAATTTTTTGTAAGAAATTTGTTTGAGATTGTATAGTAGAAAAGTGGTAAATAGATTATGTTGCTAATTTAGAATTAAAAAGAAACTATTTTATGTTGTAATTTGATTTGTGTGTTCCATTTTCTTTTAAAAATTTTTTCAATTAGTTAATTTTTTTTAAAATTATCGAGGTATATTTAATTGATATTTAAAGTAAAATGTGTTAATATTTTAATAGGTGATTTATGAATTTTTTTAAAAAATACTTAACATGGAAAAAACCTAAAGATAATGTAATTGTTAATAAAAATAAAATTGGATTGGCGTTAAGTGGTGGTGGTGCTAGAGGTTTTGGACACTTAGGTGCATTAAAAGCTTTTGAAGAGTTGGGTGTAGAATTTGATTGTGTAGCAGGTACAAGTGTTGGAAGTTTAATCGGAGCTTTATATTGTTATGGAATGAAAGCTGATGAAATAATCGAAAAAGCACTGCAATTAAAGGTCAAAGATATTAGAACATCAAAAATTATGTTTGTGCCATCTAAAACAAGTAAGTTAGAAGAATTAATCATATCTTTTATGGGAGATATAGATATTAAAGACTTAAAAAAACCATTTTGTGCAGTAGCGGTAGATATGATAAGTGGGGATGAAGTGGTTTTTTCGGAAGGTAGATTATGTAAAGTATTGGCAGGTTCATGTGCAGTGCCAGTAGTTTTTGAATGCGTTCCTTATGAAAAAATGAATTTAATGGATGGGGGGTTAGCTAATACAATCCCTGCAGATGTTCCTAAAATAATGGGATGCGATAAAGTCATATCAGTCGATATTAACAAATATAGAGGAAGGGGTACAGATAGCACAAAATTATTTGATATACTTATGGCGTCAATAAGAATTTTGATGAAATCAAACTGTGTGAAGGGCAAATTGAATAGTGATATACTTATTGAACCGGAGTTAAAAGATTATAAATCTACCAGTTTTGATGGGGCAGAAGAAATGATTCAAGAAGGATACCGTGCTGTTATGGAGCATAAAGAAGAAATAATGGCTTTATTTAATCAATCTACTGTTCTCAATGAGCCAAAACCAAAGAAAATAAGAGAGAAAAAGAAGCGCTTTGGTAGGAATAAAACTATTGATATTGAACAGGAAATAGAAATATTTGATAAAAATCTTAATTAGAGGAAGATTATGTCTAGTAAAAAAAATAATATAAAGAAAATAAAAAGTAAGATGGAGAAAAATTTTACATTTTCTTGGGTTCGCCTCATAATATTTGTAATACTCGCTATAGCCATTGGATGTACTTATTTAGTAAAAGAGCCAATAGAAAATTTCGTAGCAGATATTTTTGATATTAATATTGAAACTACTGAACATGGTTCTGTAATAACTACAGGAGATTTAGAAGTCCATTTTATAGATGTCGGACAAGGTGATAGTATCGCTATTAGATTTCCTGATGATAAAACAATGATTATAGATGCGGGTGATTGGAGTGCTTATAATACGCTAATTCCATATTTAAATGAAATTTTCTTTGAAAATGATGAAGAAAAGGAATTTGATTATGCCTTAGTAACACATAGTGACAAGGACCATTGTGGTAGTATGGATGAAGTTTATGAAGAATTTCAAATTAATTGTAGTATAAGACCTTATGAATATGCTTTAAATTGTGATTATGAAGAACCAGAAAATACATATAATGCGACTGAGAAAAATACAGCAACATATCGTGCTTATATTGAAGCTGTTGATTTAGAGAATGATTATTCAGATAATAGAGATATTATGTATGCACATGCAGGAATAAAGATAGAAAGCGACGATGCTTCGACACAGTATCTTATGGAGTTTTTAACTCCAAATTCTACGCAGTATGCTGATTCTAATGATTATTCACCAATCATTTTGCTAGAATATCAAGGGAAAAGCATTTTGTTTACGGGAGATGCTAGTGAAGCTCAATTTGAAGAATTACAAAACCTAATTGAAACTAATTCATCATTAGCTAATCGTTTAAGCAGAATAACTGTATATAAAGCAGCACATCATGGAAGTGCTCTTGAAGGCTGCAATAATATTACTGTTTTAAGAGAATTAAATCCAGAATATGTAGTAATAAGTTGTGGGTTAGACAATAGTTATGGACATCCGCATCAAGAGTTTTTAGACAATTTAGCAAGTGTCAATGTAAATCCGGAAAATATTTATAGGACTGATTTAAATGAAAATATTATTTTTGGAATATCAACTGATGATGGTTCTTTGAATATTTTGTCAGATATAGCGGTAGACCCCAATGCTAGTACTGGTTCGGGAAATACAGTAGACCCAGCAGTTATACTGTATTACTCTTGGTGGATTTTGGCAGGAATTTTGCTTGTTATTTGTTTTATACTTTGTTTTTATAATTATGGATATAAAAAGAGAAATAAAGCTAAAGACAATTAAAAAAGACGACATAAAGTCGTCTTTTATGTATTTATTCAATATTAGGTGCTGGTGTAGGGAATAATGGTAAATCAAAATAACCAGAACATACATCTTCTGTAAAACTTTGACAAGGTGGTATTAAGCAATATCCATAACTTGGTACTAAAATTTCTGCATCTGCTACCACTTTTAATATTAACGCAAGACAACAATTTACTGTTAAAGGTGATCCAGCGTCTGGTGGGAAAGTCCCTTCAGTCAATATAACGCCACCAGTTGCTTGTACTGAATAAGGCATAATTGATGGTTGCGGAACATAAAGAACTACATCTTCGTCAATAGAGAAAGATCCTCTTGCAGTCCCTGCTACATTATTAGCATCTGTATAAACTACTTCTACAGGTATAGTTACTGTAGCTCGAACTCTAGCGAAATTTGGTCTATCGTCTAAGCGTTCTATTGATAAATTTGATACAGTAAATGGTTGTGTAGTATCATTTTGCCCTGATACAAATGTAAGTGGGAAAGCAGGGGAAGCAGGTCTAAAATCGGTTAAGATAATTTCTTGCCCTTCAATTTGTGTTTGTTGTAGACATGCATCAAATACTTTTTGTGTTTGTATACATATTCTCTCACACAATCCATTTAGTGGGTTGCCTTGTATGATACCTGGCGTCCTATCGCCTCTAACATTTCCAATAAAAAATGACATATTTTCCTCCTTATAGTGTTCTATTAAATAATATGTTTTATATTTTCAAATTGTGATAGTATTTGACATTTTCGTTTATTATTGATATACTTTTAAAGAATGAGGATTGTATGAAGATAAACACAGCAGAATTCATTACTAGTATAGGAAATATAACAACTTATAAAGATTTTGATATGCCAGAGATAACATTCGTAGGGCGAAGTAATGTAGGTAAATCAAGTCTAATTAACGCATTGACAAATTATAAAAAACTTGCCAAAACTAGCAGTTTGGCAGGAAGAACGCGTTTAGTTAATTTATTTTTAATAAATCAACGCTTTATTTTGGTTGATTTACCAGGATATGGTTATGCGAAGGCAGGGAAGAATGCACAAAAAGAGTGGCAAAGTTTGATTGAAGCGTACTTACAAAAATCAAATAAGCTTAAAATGGTATTTGTACTTGTTGATATTAGGTTGAAACCTTCTGATTTAGATAAACAAATGCTACAATACTTATATTATTATAATATGCCTTTTAAGGTATTGGCTACAAAATCAGATAAATTAACAAAAAGTCAAATTAAACCGTATGTCCATCAAATTGCTATTGAGTTAGGCTTAGGTGATGCAGATATTATACCTGTTTCAGCACAGAGTAAATACGGATTGAATGAAGTTCTAGAATTTATGGATGATGTATTAGATTATGACAAATTAAAACCTAATACGAATTTATTAAAAACCCCAAAGGGGAAAAGCGATAATTCTGCTAGAAAAAAAAGAAATGAAGATAAACAATTGCTAAAAATAAACAAAATAGATAAAATTAATTCTCACACTGATAACAAAAAAAATTCTAAAATAGAAGATACAAAAAAAATAAAACATACACCTCGTTATATTTTAAAAAAGAGAAAGGGTAAAAAATGAAAATATATGCAATAAGTGATTTACATTTATCTATTTCCACTCCTAAACCAATGGATATCTTCGGAGAAATATGGGAAAATTATACGGAAGAAATTGCAAAAGATTGGAATGAAAAGGTTACAGATGAAGATATTGTACTTTTGGCAGGAGATTTTTCTTGGGCAATGTATTTAGAAGATGCAGTGAAAGATTATGATTATTTATATAAACTAAAGGGGACAAAAGTTATGATAAGGGGGAATCATGACTATTGGTGGCAATCAATATCTGCAGTTAGGAAATCTAGCAAACCAGAAATTTATTTTTTACAAAATGATAGCGTTAAATTTGGCAATGTAATAGTTTGTGGAACTCGAGGTTGGACAGTTCCAGAACGCAATAGAATGCAAAGCGATGAGGATTTAAAGATATACAAAAGAGAACTGATTAGACTTGAACTTGCTTTACAAAGTGCTGTAAAGCGTAGACAGGAAGGGGACATTCTAATAGTTATGATTCATTATCCGCCATTTAATAGCACTTTAGATGATAGCGATTTTACTAATTTGATGGAGAAGTATGGTGCTAATATTTGCGTATTTGGGCATTTGCATGGTAAAAAGACTAGATCTGTTATGGAATATAATAAAAAGGGAATACAATATTATTTAACGAGTTGCGATAAACTTGAAAACCACTTGAAATTTATTTGTGAAGGTAAAAATTAATGATAATTATTTAAAAAATTGGTGTGGAATAAATCCACATTATTTTTTTAAATAAAATGTTAAGCGCTTAACAATAAATTGGAAAATAATTTCTAAAAAAATGAAATTTTAGCAAAATTTTTGTGGATTATCAACAAATTATTAACAAAATGTGCAAAAATGTTCAAAAGTGGTTGATTGTGTTTATTTTTTGTAGTATAATATCGGCAGAAGGAGGCGAATAGATGTTATTGGGTACATACTTTTATTCTGTCGACGAGAAGGGTCGTATAAGAATGCCTCAGAAACTTAAGTCACAATTAGGCGAAAATTTTGTTGTGACAAAAGGTTCTAATGGTTGTCTTTTTGTCTTTTCACAAGATGAACTCAAAACTGCTATTTATGATAAATTAAAAGAATTACCTTTAACAGCTATAGAAGCACAAAAGCCTCTAAGAATGATAATGTCTTCTGCATTTGAAGTGCAGGAAGATAGTGCTGGTAGATTTATGTTGCCTAGTATATTGAGGGAGTTTGCAGGTATTGAAAAAAATATTGTAATCATTGGTGTTGGGGCTCGTTGTGAAATTTGGAGTGAAGAACGCTGGAATGAATATAATGAATCTTCAATGACTTTTGATGAAAGTTTTGCAAAACTTGGAGAATTTAACATTTAAATTGAAGGGGGTTTATAATGTTTCAACATAAGTCAGTTATGTTAGATGAAGTAATTGAGCATTTAAATATTAAACCTAATGGCATTTATGTCGATTGTACTGCGGGGGGAGGGGGGCATAGTTTAGAAATACTAAGGAAACTTAAAGAAGGTATTTTAATTGCTATTGACAAAGACAAAGATGCTATAAATGAATGTAAAAGAAAATTTGATAAATTTTCTAATGTATATTTGGTACACGACGATTTTCATAATATTGTAAATATAATACATAATTTAAACATAGATAAAGTAGATGGGATATTGGCTGATTTAGGAGTGTCGAGCTTTCAAATTGATACGCAAGAAAGAGGTTTTTCTTATCGGTTTGATGCCCCTTTAGATATGCGTATGAATCAAGAACAGAGTTTGACGGCTTATGATATAGTCAATAATTATACTGAAGATGAATTAGCGGACATTATGTTTAAATATGGGGAAGAAAAATTTGCTAGAAAAATTGCGAAGGCAATAATTGAACATAGGAAAAATAAAAATATTGAAACGACTTTGGAGTTAGTGAATATTGTAGAAAGCGTACTACCAGCAAAAGTTAAATATGAAAAAGGGCATAGTTGCAAAAGAGTCTTTCAAGCATTGAGAATTGTAGTAAACAATGAGATTGATGACTTAAAACGAACTATTGAGGATATGGTCAATTGTTTAGCACCTAGTGGTAGATTATGTATTTTGACATTTCATTCAATTGAAGATAGAATAGTAAAAGATACATTTAAAGAACTTGCAACCGATTGTATTTGTCCAAAAGAATTGCCAGTATGTATTTGTAATCATCATCGTACAATAAATATTATTAATAAAAAACCTATTATAGCTACAGAAAAAGAGCTGAAAGAAAATAGTCGATCAGCAAGTGCTAAGTTGAGAGTGGCAGAAAAAGTCTAACTAGCATTTGTTCTAAAAATAAAACAAAAGGAGTATAATGTTATGTCAAATATCAAAACATCAGTAGAAACACAAGTAGAGACAGAAGTACAAAAAAAAGACGCTAAGAAGATTTTGTTTGATTGGGCAGATGTAGAAGATGAAAAAAGTATATCAGATATTTCTAAAAATCAGTTGAATGAATTTTCAACTGCTCATGAAACGGATAAGTTAAAGAAAATTTACGATAATTATGACCTTGTTAGTTATGTGAAAGATACTGGTACTAAAGACGAAAAATTGGTACAACAATCACAAAAAATTGAAAAAGAATTTCAGCAAGTTGCACAGTCTGCTTCTGCACCAGCTACTGCTAGAATAGAATTTCAAAGACTAAGTACCCCTAAGGTAGCTGCAAAGAAGGATGTAAAAGCGAAACTTAATTTCCGTGGTAAATTAATGGTATTTGGTTATTCCGCTGTTATGGTAGTTTTGGGATTTTTGGCAATTTTCAATATTGTCCAAATAAATAGTTTATCTACGCAAAATGCCCAAATTCAAAGTCAAATTACTCAAAGCGAAAACACATTAAATGACTTATATGAAACTTATAGAAATTTAAATAATGAAAATAGAATATCAGAAATAGTAGATGATAGAAATATGATAAAAATAGAGTCATCAAGTAATACTAATATTACTTTACGCGACCCTAAAGAATATACAAAGGAAAGCAATTGGTTCGATAAATTATGTAATTTTTTCAGCAGTTTATTTGGAGGCTGATATGAAAACAACCTTTTCTTTGTTGTCAATTCACAAAAGGCTTTTGACTGCATTGGTAGTAATAGCCTTTATTTTTTTGGCATTATTTGCAAGATTGTTTTTTGTGCAAATAATAAATGGGCAAAAATACAGTGCTAGAGCGGTAGACCAATGGACGCGAGATTTACCTTTAGAGGCAAAACGCGGTAATATCTATGATAGAAATGGAACTGCTTTAGCAGTTAGTCGTACTACATATAATGTTTATGTGCGTCCTAATGCAGTTGAAGATGCTAGTTATGTAGCCAAAGTACTTTCTAATGTGCTTGAGATAACATTTGAAAAAGCATATATGCTATCTAGTACCAAAGGCGTATCTGAAGCTCTTGTTATGCTACAAGCTACACAAGAGCAAATGCAAGCTATCGTAGATGCAAATGCACAAGGCGTTTATTTTTCACAAAATAATGAAAGATATTATCCTTATGGCGACTTACTTACTCAAGTACTAGGATATTTAAGTATTGATAATCAAGGACAGTCTGGACTTGAGGCATTTTATGATTATTATTTAAAAGGAATAAATGGAAAAGCATTGACTGAAGGGGATTTAATTGGCCGAGAATTAGATGATAATTTAGTGCAATATTTGCCAAGCATTGATGGGAATTCATTATATACTTCTATAGATTTAAGTCTACAAGTTGCATTGGAAAATGTACTGGATGTAATAATGGAAGAGCAACAAGCAAAAGGGGCTTATGGGATATTAATGAACCCTAATACTGGGGAAATTCTTGCAATGAGCAATAAACCTAGTTTTGACTTAAATAATTTGCCAAGAGATGACTTAACTACTATGCTTGAACAATCGAAAAATAAAACAATAGTAGATGTATATGAACCTGGTTCTACTTTTAAAATTTTAACAATGGCGGCTGCACTTGAAGAAGGTATAACGACAGAAAATGAAGTTTTTTATGACCCAGGTTACAGAATTATAGACGGTGAAAGAATTAAGTGTTGGAGAACTATAGGACATGGTAGTCAAACATTGACAGAAGGTTTTTGCAATTCGTGTAACTCAGTATTTATGGATTTAGCTCTTAGATTAGGCACAGACACATTTTACCAATATCTCGAAAAATTTGGAATAAATGCACAAACCAATATAGACTTTTTAGGCGAAAGCAGTGGCATCTTAATGCCTAAGGGACAAATAAAAAATGTTGATTTAGCAAGAATTGGCTTTGGTCATGCTGTCGCAGTGACAATGATAGGGTTATTAACGGCGGTATCAAGTATCATAAATGGTGGTATGTCAATCACGCCTAGTTTTGTTAATTCTATTGTTTCATCAAATGGTCAAACAATTAACTTAAAAAATAATGCTTCTAAGAGAGTTATTAGTGAAAGTACTAGTGCTAGAATTAGGACTATGATGAGTCAAGCTGTCAATAAACAAGAAATAAGAAGTTTTGTACCTGGTTATGATATTGGTGGAAAAACTGGTACAGCACAAAAATATGAAAATGGTAGTATAGCTAATGGCAAATATGTATCTAGTTTTATAGGTATATATCCAGCAGAAAAGCCAGAATATATTTTACTTATAGCCGTCGATGAACCTAGTGCTGGAGCATATTATGGAAGCCTTGTGGCAGCACCTTACGGTAAAATGTTTTTTGAAAATATGTTTAACATATTAAATATTCCCCCACAAGATTTGGAGGAAGATTTAGAGAAGATGGAAAAAAATATCACCGTGCCTAATTTAATTGGTAAGGGTCTAGCAACCGCAGTGGCAGAACTTATAGAAAAAGGACTTCAATACGAGATACAAGGCGAGGGAGAAATAGTCAAAGCTCAATTATTACCAGCAGGTAGTTTAACATATAAAGATGATATTGTTTTGTTAATAACATAAAAATAGAGCATATATATTATTATAAAGGAGTTATAATGAAAATAGAAAAAATTTTAGAAGCTATAGAATTAAAAAATGTTGTGGGATTGAATGAACAAGATATTAGTAGCGTTAGCTTTAAAAATGACGAGAATTGTGACCTTTTTATAAGTCTTAAGACTGATTATCAAGAATGTTTAAATGATGTAAAAAAAGCACTACAATTAAATCCAAAAGTGGTTGTCACTCAAAATAATTTAGATATTGATATTCCTAATGTTACGGTCAGAGATATTAGGTCAGCGATGTCCTTAATGGCATGTAATTTTTATGATAATCCGTCAAAGAAGATGAAGGTTATAGGCGTTACGGGAACTAATGGCAAAACAACATCTACTTATATATTAAAATCAATTTTAGAAAAAGCGGGTTACAAAGTAGGACTTATAGGTACTAATTGCAACATAATAGATCACGAAATAGTGCCTTCTCATTTGACAACACCTGATCCTTTTGAACTACAACAACTAATGAGACAAATGTATGAAAGTGGTTGTGATTATGTCGTTATGGAAGTTTCGGCACACGCTCTTTATTTTCGTAAAGTTGATGGCATATATTTTGAAAGTTCAATTTTTACTAATTTAACTCAAGACCATTTAGACTTTTTTGATTCTATGCAGTCATATGCTCAAGCCAAGTCACAGTTATTTAAAAAAAATAAAACTAAATTAGCTGTTTTTAATGTGGATGATGAATTCGGGCATATTTTTGCTAGATATTGTAACTGTGAAAGAGTAATTAGTTATGCTTTAGACAATCCTTCTGATGTTTTCGCTGTAAATGTTAATGTAAATTTACATGGAAGTAAATTTTTTGTAAACGCAATGGATGATATAAGTGAAATGTATTTTAAAATCGGTGGAAAATACAATGTTTACAATGTTTTAGATTGTGTGGCTTGTTGTAGGGCACTTGGTATTGACTTAGAAGTAATAAAAGATGGTGTAGAGGCAGTAGAAGGAGTAGAAGGTCGCTATAATACTTATAAAAGTATCAAAGGTTATAATGTAGTCATAGATTATGCTCATACACCTGACGGTCTAGAAAATTTATTAAAAAGCGTTAAAGAATTAACACCCAATAGACTTATTGCTGTATTTGGTTGTGGGGGTAATAGGGATGTGACAAAAAGGCCTATTATGGGTAAAATATCTGGTCAAATAGCCAACATTTCTATATTAACTAGTGATAATCCTCGTTTTGAGGACCCCAATAGTATAATTGATGCTATAGAGTGTGGGATCAAACCTATTACTTCTAATTATATTAAAATTGAAAATCGTAAGAACGCAATTGAGTATGCTACTAAAATAGCAAAAAGTGGTGATGTGATAGTTATAGCTGGTAAAGGACAGGAAACTTATCAAGATATCAAGGGAGTTAAACACCATTTTTCGGATAAAGAAGTAGTGCAAGACCTTTTTGATGAGGAGCGTAGTCGAAGTGAATTACAACTACAAATGTAAAATAATAAGTATATAAATATTTTATAATGGATTTGCATATATTAACTTAGGTGAATTTATGCAAATTTTTTTATTAGCAACTGTAATATCTTTTTTAGTTGCAGTGATTATATCCCCATTTGTAATATCTTTTATGAAACGCGTAAAAGCAAAGCAAACCATATTACATTATGTACAAGCACATAAGAGTAAAGATGGTACACCTACAATGGGTGGCATAATTTTTATAATAGCTATTGTTGTTGTATCTTTGTTATTTTTTGTTAGAGATAGTAAATTAGCTGTTGTAACACTTGCTGTAATGTGCAGTTTTGGTTTATTAGGATTTTTGGATGATTATATAAAAATAAAGCAACATCAAAATATGGGATTAAGACCTTATCAAAAAGCATTAGGTCAATTAGGAATTTCTATAATTATAACTATTTTTGCATATAATTCAAATTTAATAGGATCGAATATTATCGTTCCATTTTTTGGGATGGAATTAAATATGTCAATATGGTATATACCTTTTACAATATTTGTACTGCTTGCTATCACCAATAGTGTAAATCTCACTGATGGATTAGATGGGCTTGCAGGTTGGACAAGCTTTGTGTACCTAACATTTTTTGGAATTCTCTTATTTAGCGTTTACAATAGTTCAGTTGATTTAGGGGAGAGTAGTCAAATTATTTATGAACAACGAAATCTATTAATAGTAATTTTTGCGGGAATGGGTGCATTATTAGGTTTTTTATTATTTAATTCATATCCTGCTAAAATTTTCATGGGGGATGTAGGGTCTTTAGCCTTGGGTGGACTTTTGGCGTCCATAAGCATTTTCTCTAGATTTGTGCTTTTGATGCCTATAATTGGATTTGTTTTTGTTGTTAGTGCTTTAAGCGTAATAATTCAAGTATTACATTACAAACGCACGAAAAGAAGAGTATTTTTAATGGCACCTTACCATCATCATTTAGAAAAGAAAGGAATAAAAGAACCTAAAATTGTTGCAATATATTTTATTATTACACTAATGTTAAGTTTAATTTCTTTAACATTTTTATTATAAATCTAATTGCACTTGTACTAATTTAAATATCTATTGCGTATACATAATTAAAAGGAATTTTAATTATGGAAAATATTATTGACAAGAATTATCTTATAATAGGTTTTGGAATAAGTGGACAAGGGGCGTATACAACTCTTAAAGAATTTGGAGCTAATGTTTTTATTTATGATGAAGATATAAAAAAAATTAGCAATGTTGAAGCAGTAAAGATAAAAAAATTAACAAAAAAAATTATAAAAGATATGGATTGTATCATTTTAAGTCCAACAGTTCAATTAAATAAAAGTTTAACGAAATTTATAGATAAAATAAAAGTTGATTGCTATGGAGAACTAGAGTTTGCATATAGACAAAATAAAGGGAATATTTTAGCAATAACAGGTTCAAACGGGAAAACTACTACATCTTTGCTTTTAAAAGAACTCTTGGACACTTTACCTAATAAAACTTATTTGCTGGGCAATATAGGTAAAAGTTTTTCAGAAGAGGTTATAAATATAGATGAAATGGATAATGTTGTTTTAGAGTGTTCAAGTTTTCAACTAAAACAAACAATAAAATTTCATCCGCATATAGCGTGTTTGTTAAATTTAGTCCCAGATCATTTAGATTTTCATAAATCATTAGAAGATTATTATGATGCTAAATTAAAGATATTTGCGAATCAAAATGAAGACGATTATGCTATAGTAAATTTTGATGACAAATTATGCGTAGAAAAAACAAAAAATTTACAAGCTCAGGTATACTATTTTAGTACAAAATCTAGTTGTCGAGGTATGTTCATAGCGGATGACACAATCCTATTTAGTGATGGCATAATAACATATCCAATAGTAAAACTTGAAAACATTCGTTACATAGGTGAACATAATTTATCTAATTATCTTTGTGCTAGTTTAATGGCTATGTTGCAGGGTGTTAGTATAGAAAATATTGCTTATGTTCTAAATAATTTTAAAACTCCTGCACATCGTTTAGAATTTGTAAGGCGCTTTCATAATATTGATTTTTATAATGATAGTAAAGCTACCAATATATCTGCGATGATAACTGCTTGTAAAGCTTTTGATAAAAACATACACTTACTATTGGGAGGTAGTGATAAAGGAGAAGACTTTGATATTTTGAAGAAAACTTTACCTAAGAATGTTAAATATGTTTATGTATTTGGTCAGACGCAAAATAAATTATATAAATCTTTAAAAAAAGTGAAAAATTTAACAGTGTATAAATGTGATAATTTAAAAAATGCAGTTAATTTTTCAGCAATAAAGGCTCTCAAAGGTGAAGTTGTTTTATTGAGTCCTGCATGTGCAAGTTTTGATGCTTTTTTAAATTTCGAAGATCGTGGTAACTATTTTAAAGACCTTGTGAACAATCTTGATTAAGTAGGTGAAAAATGGTTATTATTCAAAAAAAAGAGAAAATTAATTATAACACGACAAAAATCTATTCAAATTTTAAATTATTAAATAAACCGATATTTTTTTGTGTCTTATTTCTTTCTATTTTTGGTGTTATAATGATTTACTCTGCTAGTAATTATTCAGCAGAACTCACTTATGGGGATAGTTTCTTTTTTGCTAGAAAGCAAATAGTGGGCATCATTTTAGGACTTATATCATTATTTATAATTTATAACTTTGACTATAAAAAATTAAATAAATATTATAAACTAGCTTTAATTATAAGTCTTGTATTACTTGCTCTTGTATTCGTTCCTTTTTTATCGGTTAGTAACTACGGAGCGACTCGTTGGATAGGTTTTGGTTCTTTTACCATACAACCAAGTGAAATTGCTAAGTTTGGGCTAGCTTTATTTTGTGCTGGATACTTAGCAAAAAACCATAGCAATATGCACAAATTTCGCACTTTAATTCCTGTTCTAGTAGCGGGGGGCTTAATGTGCTTGCTCATTATGTTAGAACCTAATATGTCAATTACGATGTGTGTGGGTGCAACATTTGTTTTTATGTTGTTTATGGGTGGAGCAAAATTAAAACACCTTGCTTTGTTGGCAATACCAATTTTGTGCATTATTCCATTATTATTGCTTGAACCTTATAGATTAGAACGCTTGATTGCGTTTCTTGACCCTTGGTCTAACGCTCAAGATGAGGGATTTCAATTAGTGCAAAGCCTTTATTCATTGAGTTCTGGTGGATTATTTGGTGTAGGGCTATTCGAAAGCAGACAAAAATACTTGTTTTTGCCTTTTGCGGAAAGTGATTTCATATTTTCAATTATAGGTGAGGAATTAGGTTTAATAGGTTGTATTTTTATTATGATAATTTATTTTATCCTAATTTATTATGGGTTCAAAGTTTCAAAAAATGCTAGTACAAGATTTGGAAGTTTGCTTGCCAGTGGCATTACATTTGTTATAGCAATTCAAGTTATCTTAAATATAGCTGTTGTTACGGGTAGTATACCTCCAACAGGACTTCCTTTGCCGTTTATAAGTGCTGGTGGAACATCCATAGTGGTATTTTTGTCTGCAATAGGAGTCTTATTAAATATTGATAAACAAAGCAAAAAGGATATGTTAAGCAATACATTTGTGCCACAAAAATAAATTTTAGCATACAATGGAAGGTAATACATAATAGTGAGGATAAAATGAAAAAATACATAATAAATGGGGGAAATTCTTTATATGGTGAGGTAGATATTGAATCTTCTAAAAATGGACTTTTGCCTATTTTGGCAGGTACAATACTCACAGAAGAACAATGTGTCATTCATAAATTGCCTGATTTTTTAGACATAAAAAATATGATAAATATTTTAAAACATACTGGAATGAAATGTACATATTACGGCGATACGATAATAATTGATGGGGCAAATGCTAATACCAGTGAGTTGGGCATTGAATTGTCATCTCCTTTGCGTTCCTCAATTTATGCACTTGGAGCTTTTTTGGGGCGTTTTAAGAAAGCAAAAATATGCTATCCCGGAGGATGTGATATTGGCTTACGACCTATAGATTTACATTTGCGTGGATTAAAAGATTTAGGTGTAAAAATCATTGAACAACACGGGAACATCTATTGTGATGGAAGTAATATGAAAGGGGGCAAAGTTTTTCTTGACTTTCCGTCTGTCGGTGCTACAGTAAATATTATGTTAGCAGGAGTTTTGACTGAGGGTACGACGACAATTTATAATTGCGCAAAAGAACCTGAAATAGTTGATTTGCAAAAATTTTTAAATGCAATGGGTGCAAAAATACGCGGAGCAGGTTCATCTACAATATCAATAAAAGGTGTTAATAAATTACATAAAGTAGAATGGACGCCAATTGGTGATAGAATTGTGGCTGGTACTTATATGATAGCCTGTGCTATGTGTGGTGGTAAAGTAGTTTTAAAAAACGCCATTTATGAACATAACCAATATTTAATTAATCTATTAATGCGGGCAGGATGTAATGTTGTTGTGAAGAATTCTAATATTATTGTAGAATGTACAAAGAGAACAAAGTCTATCCAAAAGATAGAAACTATGCCTTATCCAGCATTCCCAACTGATTTACAGCCACAATTAATGGCTTTAGAATGTATAAGTAGTGGCAATAGTATTATTGTAGAAAATTTATATGAAACTAGATTTAAACATGTACCTGAATTACTGAAAATGGGGGCAAATATAATAGTGAAAAATCAGACTGCATTTATAAGTGGAGTAGATAAATTATATGGTGCAGAGGTTAAAGCGAGTGATTTAAGAGCGGGAGCTGGCTTGATTTTAGCGGGGTTATGTGCAAAAGGATATACTACTGTAAATTCAGTTGAACATATTTTAAGGGGATATGAAAATATTGATAAAAAGCTACAAGCGTTAAATGCAGACATTAAATTAATAGATGAATGATAAAAATCACTAGAATTGACAAATCTAGTGATTTTTTAGTTTAAAAGGTAAATTTATGACAAAAATGTAAATAATTGGTTATGAATTTTTAAATAAAAAAGTTTTTAATTTGTGTATATTTCTATTGACAAAATTTTAGATTATTGGTAAACTTATATTAATATAAATTTTAGTTAAATATGTCAATTTTTATTATATAAAGGAGAGAAAATGAAGACAAAAAGACTTGTTATTTTATTGTCAATTTTTGCATTAATTATAATGATTGTTGTTCTGTCCAGCACAGTTTTCTCCCTATCAAGAGTTGATGTTTCTTTTGTTGAAGTGCCAACAAATTTTTCAATTCAAGATGCCAATGCAATAATAGAGAGCGGTGATTTTGATTATGGTTCAAGTATATTCTTAGTTAATAAAAATAAACACACTGAAAAAATTGAGTCTGAATTTCCTAATTTAAAGGTTGTAAATATAGAGACAAGGTTTCCAAATAGATTAATGATACAAGTTGTGGAGCGACAAGAGTATCTAGCATTATATAACACTAATCAAAATATTTATTATGTAGTTGATGGGGATATGAAGATTCTTAGAGTTGTTGATAATTTAGATGCAGTGTCAAATGTTGCTAAATGTATTATAACTCAAGATTTGCAAAATTATGAAAATGGCGATTTCATTGCATTAGATAATGAGACAACTATTTTGAGTGATTTATGTAGTGCTTTTTGGCGTTGTGGTTATAGCGAAAAAGAAATGAATGCTTTAGTAAAGAGCGTGTATTATGATAATGTGAATAATGAAATAGTAATTTCTACCTATTGTAAATATTGGTTTACGATAAAAGCTCCAAAAGAAAAATTAGCTGAAAAATTATTTGCAGGGAACAATGCTGTTTTTGGAGATGATGGTGTGGGAGAAGATTTTGTTGGTGAAATTTTAGTATATGAGAGTGTCCAAGAAGGGAAGATTTACGCAAATGCAATTTTAAATGGGAGCAATTAAGAAGGAGAATTATGAATAATATTATAATATATGCTTCAAATTATGGGGCTACAAAAGATTATGCAAATAAATTAGCTTTGGAATTAGATGCTAATATCATTAATATAAAAGATGTTAATCCAAAATATTTAGATGCTTATAATTTGATTATTATTGGAAGTGGATTATATGCAAGCGGTTTAAATGAATCAAAAAAAATATTAAAAATTTTAAAAATGTATAAGGATTCAAATAAAAAATTTATTATTTTTACTGTAGGTATTGCTGATCCAGAAAATATAAATACTGTAAAAGCAATAAATAAGTCAATGGTGATGGCTTATCCTAGTGAAGTGTGTGCCGAGTATAAATTATTTAATTTACGAGGTGCATTAAACTATAAAAAACTTAATATGAAACACCGTGCTATGATGTTTATGTTTAAGTTAATGCTTAAACATAAAAAAGAGAAAACGCCCGAGGATGAATATATTTTAAATACATATGGGACTAAAATAAATTTTGTTAACTATGAAACATTAAACCCAATTATTAACTATGCAAAAGAGATAATAGAAACACAGCAATAATTAAAAAAAATTGATTTAACACTTTTAGAATGAAAACTTGGTTATTCATTTTAAAGTGTTTAATTTTTGCTTTTATAATCATAAGGTAAAATTTTTATAAATTTTAGAAAATAGTTGACAAAACATATATTTTATGATAAACTATTTTTATTCATGGATCATTAGCTCAGTTGGTAGAGCAACTGACTCTTAATCAGTGTGTCCAGGGTTCGAGTCCCTGATGGTCCACCATTGCAGTTAATATTAGAACTTTATTAGAAAGTAAAAATTGTATGATAGTAAAAAGGGCTTAATTTAAGCCCAATTTTTATATATACTTCGTTTTGTTGTAAATGTGGTTTGAAGCATAAATTAAGAATTAAAAAGAAGGGGAAAATGCGAGTAAAAATAACTTTAGAATACGATGGCTTAAATTTTAATGGTTGGCAAGAACAAGAAGGGAAAAGAACAATACAAGGTGAATTACATAAAGCATTATATGACTTGACCAAACAAAGAATTATAGTCCATGGCAGTGGGCGAACAGATGCTGGTGTGAGTGCGAAAAATCAAGTGGCACATTTTGACATAGAAACTAAGCTATCCATAAAAAGACTTATAATGGCACTTAATATGCGTTTGCCTGATGAAATAAGAATAAAAATGGCGGAAATTGTAGATGAGTCATTTCATTCGCGTTATAGTACTAAGAAAAAAACATATACTTATCATATGTATGCCTCCTCGATAGAGAGTCCATTGCGTAGATTTTCTCATTATCAAGTATGGCCCAATTTGGATTTTGAGGCTATGAAAAAGGCATGTAAATATTTTGTTGGTACTTATGATTTTAAAGGCTTTAGCCATAATAACCCACAGATAATTTCTACCATTAGGACAATTTATCAATGTGAAATGGATATGATTGGGGATGACATAAAGATAACAATTTGTGGTGATGGTTTTTTACATAATATGGTAAGAATTATTTGTGGTACAATCCTAAAAGTAGGGCAACGCAAAATTGCAGTTGGAGATTTAGAAGAAATAATAAGAAGTGGGAATAGAAAAAGAGCAGGGCAAACTTTGCCAGCATTTGCACTAGTTTTAGAAAATGTCGAATATTAATGCGGTTTTATAAAATTATAAGATAAATACTTGACTTTTTTAATAAAATTTGATATTATACTTAAGTCAAACTGATAAATGCTTGTTTAGTCCCAAGCAATCTTAAGTACGACAACTTATGTTAAATGTGCTTCTAATTTAACATACACCATATTTTTAATATAAATCGGAGGAATTTTAAATGAAAACATTTATGGCTAATCCGCAAAATGTTGAACGCAAATGGTATGTTGTAGACGCTGAAGATATGATTTTGGGTCGTCTAGCAAGTGAAGTGGCAGCAATATTACGCGGTAAACACAAACCTACTTATACACCACATGTTGATTGTGGCGATTATGTAATTGTAGTAAATTGCGATAAGGTTCGTGTAACAGGTAAAAAGTATACCGAAAAACTTTATAGAAAACACACAGGTTACGCAAATGGATTTAGAGAAGTAGCTTATAGAGATTTAATTGCTAAGAAGCCTACTTATGCTGTTGAATTAGCAGTAAAGGGTATGCTTCCAAAGAATAATCTTGGTCGTAAGATGCTTAAACACTTAAAATTATATGCAGGTCCTGAACACGAAAATCAAGCACAAAAACCTGAAAAATTAGAAATAAAGGGAGGTAAAAGATAATGGCAGCTAAAGCTACTTTAAAATCAAAGAAAGTACAATATCTTGGCACTGGAAGAAGAAAAAAATCTGTTGCTAGAGTTAGAATTCTTCCAAATGGAACAGGAAAAATAATCATAAATAAAGTTGACATTGATACTTATTTCCCAATGGATACAATGAAATTCATTGTTCGTCAACCTATGACAGTTACTAATACTTTAGATAAATATGATGTTTATGTAAATGTATATGGTGGAGGTTTCTCAGGTCAAGCTGGAGCAGTTCGTCATGGTATTGCTAGAGCACTTGTAAAGGCAGACGAAGCTTATAAACCAGAATTAAAGAAAGCAGGGTTCTTGACAAGAGATTCAAGAATGAAAGAAAGAAAGAAGTATGGTCTTCACAAAGCAAGACGCGCTCCTCAATTCTCAAAGCGTTAGAAAAAAGTTGCTTATATGCAACTTTTTTATATGCTTTGTAGCATAGGTGGTGGTAGAGCAAGAAAACATAAATTATTATATTGATACAAAAGCTTAAAACTTTTCTAATCAAAATTATTTTTGACTCAATTATTTATAAGATTTTTATACTAAATGTTAAAAACCTGATTAGATAATCAAATTAAAAAGCATAAGTAATTCTATTACTTATGCTTTTTTCTAATTAAGCAACATCTTTATTTTCAATACTTTCATTTTCTTTGCTTGCTATTGTTGTTTCTGTATCTTTAGGTTTAAGTAATTCATTTTTATTGCAAGGCAATACTCTAGGCTCAAAACATTCAAATATTATATTATCTACATATTTAAAGCATTTTCTATATTCTTCTTGCGATTTAACTGTCCAACCTATAACAGGAAGTTCAGGGAATTTTTTAACAAACCTATTAGGTAAATCATTTACATCATAAGATATAAAATTAGGTTTAGCACGCTTATTTAATTTCATGCGTCTTAAAAACATCTTTTTTAACCTAGACATATGTTTAAATTCTTCGCCTTTAAAACTGCAAGATATTTGACCACGCAAAATATTAGGAGAATATTTTGCAAACCACTCTAAAGATAATGGATTAAAAGATTGGATTGCTACATCTCCATTGTATTGTCTAATCAATTTGCAAACTGCCTTTTCTAATTGACCAACGCGAGTTTGGTTGTCTTTTAGGTCAAGCAAAATACCTACTTTACCATCTACAAGTTCAAGGACTTGTTCAAGGGTAGGGATACATTCATCCGTATTCAATAATTTATAATCTTCTAATTGTGCCTTTGTTAAATTTTTAACATAGCCATCACGCCCAGTCATTCTAGATAATTGGTCGCCACTAAAAACAACTACAGTTCCGTCTGCAATTAACTGTACATCACATTCTATTATATAACCCTTTTCTATTGCTTTTTTAAAAGCGGATATAGAATTTTCAGGTGTTAAATGGTCATGCAACCCTTTATGTGCTATAAAATTTTTAGTTATAAAAGGTTCATCAATTTCAATATTCATAAATACTCCTTATGACTATTGGCAATATTTATTTTGGCAATTTATTGCCAATGTCTTTATATATTTTTCGCTAACGCTTCAGTTCAATTTTTATATTTTATTATATCATATTTATATGTAAAAGTCTAGTAAAAAATGCAAAAAATTAGTCAAAATAGGTAATTTAATGCAATATTTTGGCTAATTTAATAGCACATTTTTGCTAATTTTATTGATTTTATTTAAATATTAAAAATATTTAAACCTTAAAAGTTTAAAGATACAAATTGAATTACTTGACGATTATAAACAAAAATTGTATAATTTAAAATAGGAGTAAATATGGACGATAGACAAAAATATATAAGAAATTTTTGTATTGTAGCACACATTGACCATGGAAAATCAACTCTTGCGGATAGAATGATTGAGTTAACTCAAACTGTAGCAAAAAGAGATATGGAAGAACAAATTCTTGATAGTATGGATTTGGAGCGTGAAAGGGGGATTACAATTAAATTGACTCCAACTCGAATGAAGTATAATTATAAAGGTCAAGATTATACTTTGAACCTTATAGATACACCTGGGCATGTGGATTTTACTTATGAAGTTTCTCGTTCGCTTGCAGCTTGTGAGGGGGCAGTATTAGTGGTAGATGCCACGCAAGGAGTAGAGGCACAAACTTTATCTAATGTGTATTTAGCGTTAGATAATGATTTAGAGATTATACCAGTCATAAACAAAGTGGACTTGCCTAGTGCTAGAATTGATGAAACCATAAAAGAAATAGAAGAAAGCATTGGCTTGCCAGCTAAGGACGCACCTCAAATTTCCGCTAAAGAAGGTATCAATATAGACAAAGTGTTGGATGCAATTATAGAAAATGTTCCAGCACCAAGCGGTGAAGAGAATGCTCCATTAAGGGCATTAATATTTGATTCAAAATATGATAATTTTAAAGGAGCAGTCTGTATTATAAGAGTTGTGGATGGTAAAGTAAAAATTGGTTCAAAAATAAAACTCATACAGACAGGTAGAACATTTGAAGTAACGGAAGTGGGCGTGTTTACCCCACAGGCTAGACAAATTGAAGAATTGAGAGCAGGGGATGTCGGCTACTTATGTGCTAGCATTAAAGAAGTGGCGGATGCAAAAGTCGGTGGCACATTTACTGATATAGATGCAAATGTTGAACCATTAGCAGGGTACAAACAAGTTGTGCCAGTGGTATTTAGTGGAATATTTCCAGTAGATGG
>CALWAB010000038.1 GCA_944372745.1 uncultured Clostridia bacterium
AGTAATACTACTCTATATGCAATATGGACAAAAAATACAAGTACAGTTGACATAAATATCACATTGAATACGCCTAATGCTAATGGTATAGTTATTTACATAATGAATGGCACAAAAGACAATTACACAAGTATGACACAAATAGTAGTCAGCAGTTCACAAACTGTGACATTAGAACTAATGAAAGACACAGCATACACAATCATAGTATCTAAACCATACATATATACATTGTCATTTAGCGGTGGTGGAGCAATCAACAACAATTCATACACATTTATGACCGCAGACGCAGACACTACAACTACTCAATCAGTTATCATTTCAGGTGCAACAAGTGGCAGTGGTTTCAATAATTCAATAATTATTTAATTTTGTTATTAAAATTAATAAATGTGTAACATTTGACATTAATTGCTAATAATTGATTCGCTATTTGTTGTCATTAAAAATTTTTGTATTTATAATGTAATAGATAATATTTGCATTAATAAAATTAAATACACAAAATTAAATTTATATCTTACAATATAAAATATTTATTAAATTGATATATCAAAATGAAAATTAAAAATAGGTAATTAATTATTCACTTGCAGGGGTTACAGGTGGAGAATTAGTTATATACAGCACAAACTATGCAGGGGTTAGCATTGTTTGTGCTTTTTATATTTTTGTAAAACTTTCTTATTTTACAATTTTTAGAGATAAATATATTTAATTAATTTATAAATCTTTTTTTATTAATAAATTACATAATTTACTTTTGCGGATATTTACGATAATGTCTTATTTATAGTTGTATTTATTGACAAAAGATATTTTTAATGTTATATTTAATTTGTAAATTAAATATTTAATATAATATAAGTTGAAGGGAGAATATTAGGCGTTATGGCAAAAAGACTTGAGTATAGCCTTGGGCAGAGGGTTATTAGAAGCGAAAAGCACCCTAAAAAATGGCGTGACATTAAACCAAGTGATATAGCAGTTGATAGACCTTTAATTTTGTGTTTAGGTGGAAATGGAACAGTGACTGATAGGCTCGCTAACGGTTATGCAAAGGCTGTCGAGAGTATGATGGGCATAGAGGCGGAAGATAACTTCGTGGACATATATTCACTGCACTATGGTGGGCAAGAGGATGCGGCTATAGGAAATGTTTCTACTGATGAAATTGAAGAATTAGCAAAGGGCATATTAATAAAACGCGTGCAAAATGAAAATGGTGATAGGTTAGCACTTGAACAAGCAATGAAAAATATGCGAAATGTAAATGTGGTCACATTTTCATTTGGTGCAAATGTTTTAAAGCATTTGATGAATTATACTGCTCAGTATATGGAGTACAACTTAGGATATGATGAAGATGAGATTCAAGATGTATTAAAGCAAGTTTTACAAGTGTCCTTTGCTCCGTCTGTAAGTGAATTGCCTTTTACAACAAATTTTGTCATTAAATCTCTACAAGACAGGCAATTTGATTATGCTAGCGAATATAAAGCATTATTTGGAAGTGAAAGCGTTGACTATGGTAAATTAATAAAAGACAATAATACTATTACAATGTATGTGAATAGACTGTCGGATGTGGATGGGGTAAACGAACACGATATATGTTTACTAAGACGCCCTAAGGATTTTTTGACTGAAAATAAAAGAGCCAATTTTGCGAGTATGTGCGTATCTTATGTGCTCAGTATTGGAGTACTTAATTCAAAAGAAAATATGGAAAATGGAAAGTTTATTCCTTTTGAAAATGTGGAGCAAGTATACAATATTTTGAATACGGAATTAAAAAAGGAAAATGAAATATGCAATCGCACTAAATTTAACAAAGATTTATCTAATCAATAATCATTGAATAGGGGGGCAGATTGTCAAGTCAAGTGCAACACTTTTTCTAGGGGATTTCCCATCCCCTAGTACCCCAGTGGCAGGACAAGGGTGAGCCACCCTATGGCGTGGTCTTAGGTTTGTGTTAGCACTTGCTTTATAAGTTCTTTCCCAGCGGTGACCATAGCCGTACGCTAGTACCCTGCACCTATGGTCTTAGTTATGGGTACTAGCCAACTTTAGCACTTAAAAACTTAACAATATAAATCTTAGTGCTTTAACAAGCACTAAGTATATTTATTAAGTACTAAAACTATGCTATGGTACGCAAACAAAGGCCACTGTTGTACGCCAGTACCTAAGTCGTTCTAGGTACTCAAACTAGAGACCACGGCAGTGTGCCATCATATCTTTGTGCTAACGCACAAAGTATCATTATTTAGCACTTAAGTTGTGTTTAGGCACTCAACCAAACCACGCCACGGGGTGGTTTCACCCCTGCCTTAACAAGCACTAAGTCTATTTTTTAGCACCAAGTCTTATCTATGTACTAATCAAAGACCAGGGCAGTGTGCCATCACACTCACCCCTTGCTTTGAGTTTAATTATATTTTATTGATTTTTTTATTTGCAGTTTGTCTACAGACTTAGTTCAATAAGTATGGGGCTTTTTTATTTAATATCAAAGTATTATATCAATGAAATGCTTTTGTTTTAATGGTATGACTCAATGATAATTCGTCCTTGGAAGTTTTTTTTAGATATTGACAAGGGGTGAAACTTGTGTTACAATAGGCAAAAGGAGTAATGGTAATGATAGACCTAAATTTCTTATATTGTTATTCAGTAAATAAGAGAAGAGATAAAGAATTTAGTGCTGTAGATTATTTACAAGCACAAGCCTTAATCAAAGAGGATGCTCAAAACTTTTCAAATTTCTATGAAGGAGTAATCAGTGAGCGTATATTAAATTGTGTAGACGATGCACACTCTGAATTGACTCCCATAGATTTATTTATATTGCTTTTAGATAAATATGGCTATACACCAATGGATTTTTTTGAAGTTTTGAAGATTAATGCACCTAAAGAAAAAAATATCGTAGACAAATTATTCTATAGTATTGCACCTGATTTGAGAATATTTGGAGCGATTAGAGAAATTCGTTGTAGAGAAAATTACGCATTTTTCTCAAATGCTAGACGCGATGATACAATGCCTTACGAATTGACAAGCACAGAAGGATATTTATTTAAAGCTCCACTTGAGAAAATGGGCGATGAATGGTTAAGAAATGCTTTTTATTCTTTGGCAAATTTAGAAAAGAAAGAAACGGAAGCTATGGATGATATGAGAGTCGCGACTTTGTGTTCTACATTTTATCTAACATCTTCAAATTTATTGAGTATTGACAAATTGCCTAAATACATTGATAGAAATATTGTAGAAGTTGTAAATCAGTTAAATGAATTTAGAGATAAAGATAAACTTGAACAAGCAATAAATATTAGGAATACATTATATGCTAACCTTTTTAATGAATACTTTTCTAAGAATTTCTGGGATGAACAATATAATTTCTTAGATGGGCTTGTCGGCATTAATAAAAATGGTAAAGAAACTTATGATATTGAAAACGAAAGTGCTTCAATGATTTCATATCCACAATACAAAAAGGATATGGTAGACAATTTGAATAAGACTAAAAAAGAAGAAAAACGCAATTCTAGTAAATTCAGCATTAATAAATCACAATGTGATGATTTTCGCGGGATGATAGTAGGGCAAGATGAAGCAGTAGATTTAATTCTTGACAAATTAATAAGTGTAACTTGTGGATTTGTGAATAAAGAACGCCCAATAGTATCTTTGTTATTAAATGGTCCTACAGGTGTTGGGAAAACTCAAACTGCTAAGGCGATGGCAGAAACTTTCTTTGATGATAAACTTTATACAGTAGATATGACACACTTTAAGAGCGAAGCAGACATAAATATGTTAATTGGTTCTTCTGCTGGTTATGTGGGATACGATGACAAGAATGCTTTTATAGAGTTTATTAAAAACAATCCTAAGTGTGTTTTACTCTTTGATGAAATTGACAAGGCAAGTCCAGTTTGTTTGCCATTTATGATGCGTCTACTTGACGAAGGTAAATTCACAACAGCCAAAGGCGAAGTAATAGATGTATCACAATGTGCAATAATTGCGACAACCAATCAAAAGGCAAATATCAGCAAAGATTCTGCCAATAGAAACCTTGAAGAAATGTCTGCTCATTCAGGGGAAATTGGTTCACCATTTCTAAAAGAGTTTATGGGGCGTTTTGACAATGTGCTTGAATACAATGAGTTGACTACAGACAATTTGAGAGACATTCTCAAACAAAAACTTGACGAAACTATTGAAAATTTTGAAGAAAATTCAAGCAATGCCTTAATTCTTAATTATGGCGAAGTATTAATTGATGACATTTTAAATAGAGCAAACTCCAAAGTCACAGGTGCTAGGGCATTGAATGAAAGTATACAAGATTTGTTTATTAGACCTATAACACGATTTATAATTAATAATCCTAAAGTGCACGAAGCAAGAATTTGTGTGCTTGACAAAAATAAAATATCAGTCAATGATGAAATAGTAGAAATAGACAATAAAAAGAAACAAAGTATGGAAACAGCAAAGAAAGCTTATCAAGAAAACTTAGTATATTTTGGATAAAAAAGAACCTCTTAATTTTAAGTATTTTGATTTACTTTAAATTAAGGGGTTTTGTTTTTTACAATAAGGTTTATACCTTTTTTAATATTATTGTAATGAAAATTTTACTTGTACTTGAGCAGAGATTTCAATTTTGCCTATATAAGCACCGTCATTTAATACTTCACTTCCTGACCTATATAGTGTAGGGTAATAGTAGTTGTCTTTTTCGCAAATTTTAACTATTTGTAAATTGTCGTTGCCGACAATGTCTTTAGCTTTTTGTTCAGCATTGTTGAGAGCTTCTTTCAATAAATCGTTATATACACTTTCGCTGTCTCTTAAATTGTATTGTATGTTTGTGATGTCTTCAAAGCCATTTTCAACCAATTTATCAATGCTATTTTGCACTTTGTCCAAATCTACTTCATAATTAAAATAAATTGTAGATGAGTGTCCCATAAAAGCTTTGCCACAAGTGTAATCATAACTAGGATTTGAATATGAAGATGTCATTATAATGTCTTGGTCTTCTATGCCTAAATCTTTGAGTACTGTTACTGCTTTATTAAAGAGTTCTTTGGTGGCATTTTTAGCCACTTTGGCATCCATATCTACACTTTGCACACGCATATTTACAACTGCATAATCAGGGGTAACTCCTTGTTCCGCTTTGCCGATAACTGTAACTGTAATAGCATCATAACTAGCGGAAGCAACAGCATTAGTAGTTGGCACATAGAATAATTGTGTTAGTAATAACGCAATTATGAGTGCAATGAAAAAATAAGTTAATTTTGATTTTGTTTTGTACATATTTTCACCTCTAAAATAGCGTTTGAATTATTTTTATAATTATGTATAGCAAACATTAATATTATATAATTCGACAAAACTTCCTATAACATAACATTTTATAGTATTTATATTAAGCATTTTAAAAGATTAAAAAATGTAATTATTGTATGTAAATGCTAGTCAGTTTTTTATAAATATTGTATAATTACTTTGGTTAAAAGGAGAATGCAGTTTGTATATAAAACTTGCAAACTAACATAATATATTTGTATGGTCGTTTTAGGAATTATTTATGCTGTATTAGGGGCGTTGTTTTTTGCATTGTATTCTGTGCCACAGAAGTTATCAAAATCTAATGTTTATGTACTATCTTATTTTGTGGGCGTTGGATACTTTTTATCTTCGCTTTTTGTTTATATAATAATGGTCATAGCAGGGAATAACGAACCATTTTTTAATATTTGGTTGCTTGTAGCAGGGATAGCAGGCATTGTGTGGTATTTTGGACAACTCACTTATATGCGTTCAATCAATATGATAGGGCTTTCGCGTGCTAGTACTTGGCAGAAATTGCAAGGGCCTATTGCTTCGCTTGCCATTTTGTTTTTATTTAGCGAATATACAGCGGACAATATAATATTAATTGTGATGTCTATAGTATTTATGGCTATTTCTGGTTTTTTCTTGTCTATTCATTCTCAAAATGACAATTCTAAATCGTATATAGGCATTTTACTCGCATTTTGTTCAGCATTTATATTTGCATCTAATGTAGTCGTTCGAAAGTATGTGACAGCAGAAAATTTGATTTATACTCAGCAGTTGTATTCTTCATTCTTCATAATGTTCACAGGGTTTGTGGTGGCTAGTATAAAAGAAAAGAATGTAAAATTCGCAATCAATTTTCATAAAGACAATATGATGGGAGTGCTTGCAGGCCTATTGTACTTTTTAGCCACATTCTTGCTTATTTTGTCATTTGAAAACCTTTTAGGAACAGTCGCATCCACTTTAAAACAATTAAGTGCAATATTTGCATTGCTCTTTGGCATTTTCCTATTTAAAGAAATCAGTTTTAAACAACATTATGTGCGTATTTTACTAGGCGTGGGGTGCATAATAGTGAGTATGGTGTTACTATTTTTGAGTATATGATTAAATAAAGCGTTTTGTGGTTTACAAAAATGCTATTTTCGTGTTATTATATTCAAAAGGTTTGCCAATGATAAATAATTTCAAATTTTTGATTGACACACTCAAAGAAGGCAAATGGTTGATACTGAGATATGTCTTTGTAGCCATTTATCTTTTAGTTTCAGGCATTATAGCGAACAAGTTAGAATTAGTCGCACTCACTTATTATAATGCTGTGATAACTATTGTGAGTTTTGCAGATATGATAGGCTATGGCATAGCAAATGGTGTGGGCATTTTCATAAATCAAAACTATGATAATTCTGAAAAGATAAATAATTACACAAAAGTCGGACTTTATGCAGTTATGGGCATATTGCTATTTGTGTGTATTTTGCTTGCAGTGTTCAATAATTTTGTGC
>CALWAB010000039.1 GCA_944372745.1 uncultured Clostridia bacterium
AATTCCGTATTTCCACTTTCATAGTGAACAGTAAATGGAATAAATCTTTGTTCAGCTATCAATTTATTAATATCTAATGGTTTATTTGTAATAAAATCATAATAATCATAACTTAATTCATCATTAAATTTTTGAATCCCCATTTTTATCTCACTACTGTCTTCCCAATACCAAAATAAATCTTAGATATAAACAGAGGCAAACAAATCATCTTCTTTTGTATTCTTCTTATTTGTCTTAAACATATTAACATCTCCTTATTAATTTAAAATAATATTAACATAAAATAGTATACTTGTCAATACTTGTTTATATTATTACTATAGTAATTTTCATATTACTCATTGAAACAATTACATATTTTTATTAATTAACATAGCAAATTTCCTTCCCCATTACATTTAAAACAATAGCATATTTTTTAATTAAATCTTCTATTTTATAATGAAAATTGGTTGGGCTTGTGGATGGAAGATAAATGTTTTTATCGTCAAAATACTGCCTATACAATTTCGTTGCCATTGTGCCTGTTGTAAATATTGCCTTGATTGGTGCAAAATTAGTTATTATCTTTATATCATTAGGTTTCACATTTTTGATAGTTGCATCATTTGCTCCCTCTATTTCACATTCGCCCACTACATCCCATAAGGCTATATGTTTTTTAAGGCAAAATTCCCTTTTTTCTTCGGCACTCACGCCTATTTTTTCATTAAAGACTTTTGAAAGCACTTTCCAGAACCTATTTTGCGGATTGCCATAAAAAATGCCATTTTCTCTTGATTTTGGAGATGGAAATGAACCTAATATCAAGACTTGACTATTTTTATCATATATTGGTTTTATGTTGTGTTTTATCATTTTTCACCTATTTAAAAAGCCATTTAGATTTATATCTAATAGGCTTTATCATTTCTCTCATTGTCTAGGGGATTTCACATCCCCTAGGTGGGATGCCCCACCTAGGCGTAATCTTAAGTTTGTACTAGTACTTACTTTATAAGTTCTTCCCAAATGGTGCCCAGTGCCGTAAACTATTTTTTAGGGGATTTCACATCCCCTAGAACCCCAGTGGCAGGACAGCGTCCTGCACCTATGGTCTTGGTTATGAGTACTAGCCAAGCCTAGTACTAAGAACAGAAATAAATTTATTTTAGTGCGTTGTCACGCACTAAAGATATTTTTGCACTTACTTGTGACTATGTACTCACCAAAAACCATAACACGGGTTATCACCCCTGCGTTGTCACGCACTAAGTATATTATTATGTACTAAGTGGTGGCTAAAACAACGCAAAGACCAATGCCGTAGCAAGTTGCTCTAGTACTAAGTTGTCTAGGCACTCAACACCCTATTTTTATTGCTTCGAAATATCTTCATTCTTTTGAATTTCTTTCTTCTTTTCTAACCCAAACATTTCCATAAAATATGGCAATTTCTCTATTTCATCACACAAAATATGCCATTCTTCAAGTTTGTGATTTTTTCTCAATTCATACATATTGACAAGATTTTCATAGTCCATTGTACAAGTGCGCATTTGATTGTATGAACTTGGCAAAAGTTGAATAATCTCATACCAATCTTTTTTGTCTTTATTTTCCATATATTTAAGTCTTTTGTTTTCAATATACCCTACAAAATCATTGAACACTTTTAGACTTTCATCCTGAAGTTTATCACAACTAAAATCTTGCATTTCAATAGGTTTAGAATGAATTTTGTGCATAGTAGAAGTAGAATTTGCAGTCACTCCCACTTTATATGTATCAAATTCTTTCCACCAATATAGCGGAGCAGTTATATCCATTGTCACAAATATTTGTCTTACAAATTTCCTATGTGTTGGACCTGCGACACACAATTTGTGTGCTAGCTGCATATCATTTTCGCCCATAACAAAATTGCCTTGTTCATCGACATAACTGTCCATTCTATCCCAACTATTCATAGGATTTCTTGCCCCACGAATAGCGTTTTCAAAATTCATCACTTTGACATTTTCTACTTTTAACATATTTCACCTTACTTTATTTAATAACCAAAGTATACCATAAATACACAAATTGTCAAGGTTAAATTCAAAATTAATTAAAGAATATTGCTTGTGCTATTTCTATAATTGTATTTAAGTCCTTAATAATCTTAACTTTGACGCTTTCCATAATAGTTTCACTGCTCTTATCCAAAATGAGATTGATAAGCACACCAGCATTATAGATAGCATCGTTCAAAACTCTAGCCATTTCCATAGTTGTCGGCAAATCATAGTCCACGACTTCATCATTTTCTATATTAAACATTTCACGCACTTCAATAAATACATCATCAAGCATTACTTTGACATGTCCTTGTGCTTCTTTCATATATTTTTGAGATGTCTCAAGTTCGCCGTCATTCATAGCGATTTCGCTAGCAAGCAACAACTTGGTTATATGCCCACAATTTTCAACCAATTCGGCTAATTTTTTAATTTCTTCCATAATTTTCTCCTTATAAACAAATTTAAGTATACTAAAAAAGATAAAATTAATCAAGAAAATATAACAATCTTTATGTATTATGCCTAATTCCATTTTGCTCTTTATCACTATTCATTTTTTTAATACGCAATGCTTTATAATAAAACACAAATCCAACACTTGCTATAAAATCATAGATTATTGTAATAACAAAGTTTGTTTCTATCAAACATTTGATACCCCATTTATATCCGCTTTATGGTTGTACAAAAAACCTGTATTGTATATTTCCTTTATTGCTTCCGCTTTATTATTTAAAAGATAATCTAAATCTCCATCATCCTCAAGCTGAACATTGTAATTTTTTAAAACAAATGCCATTTCTTTATTTAACAAAATCTCAATCATATTTTTGCCGTCAATACTAAATTGCACTGTCACTTTCACTCTACCTAATTTATTTGAAGTAGAAATAAAAAATACCAAATCATCATAAGGAACTAATTTATCTTGTAAAACCACCCCACTGTGATTAAATTCTATTATTTCCCCATTATCTAATAAATGCGTATTACTTTCTTCATTTGTTGACAAATTTACCATATTATAAAAGAAATTATATGAACCACAATCTACGACTTTGTCATATTCATCGAAATCATAGCGTTGTATTTCTTCATTCAGTTCTTTCTTTTTTAACAATGGCATACCTATCATCGCACCCACAATTAGAACGACTATCACAACTGCTAATATTATACTCACAATCAAATATTCATCTTTATCTTCACTTGTCATAAATATTAAAATCATTGTCAAACAAACAAAAAATACAAAAAACCAAATAGGCGTCAATATATAATTTATAATAAAACGCGTTTTATTGTGTTTATCGCTTTTAACTAAATCCTTAAAATTTCCCATAATCACACCTTATTATAATTATAGCAAATAAAATGAAAATGGTCAAACTTTCTAGTTGTAAATTAAGTTGACAATTTTATTGAAATATACTAAATTATTAGTATGGAAAAAATTATTAAAACTATAGACAATATTTCTATTTATATGAGATACAATATTCCCCAAAATGCTAAGATTGCAGTTCTTGTCATTCACGGTTTAGCCGAACACTCTGGTAGATATCATAATTTAATTAACGGTCTTGCCAAAAATCAAATTGCTGCATTTGCTATGGACATTCGTGGACATGGTCAAAGCACGGGCATTCACGGAGATATTCAAGACATCTACAAAGTGATTAATGACATAGATTGTGTGGTTGAAGAAATCAAAGCAATGAATTTTGTCAAATTTGGCATATTTGGGCACTCAATGGGCGGACTATTTGCGTCATTATATGCGAGCCTTTACAAAGATAAAGTCGACTTCCTTGTACTGACAAGCCCAGCCATATATACCCCAGATAAATACAAAATAATTAATTTCATACCTTACAATTTGCTACATTCATTAAAAATAAAAAAAAGGCACAATGAATCACAAGCGTTAATGGAATTAGACCAACAGGACGCATTCGCCTTACATTCTTATTCAATAAGGACAATAGGAGTAATGTTTCATCAGGGTGGCAAAGCATTAAAAAAATATTTGAATATCACCTGCCCTACATTCCTTGCGTATGGTGAGAAAGATTATCTTTTAAGCAATAAAGAAGAATTTATCGATTTTTTTAACAAAATTAATAATCCCAACAAAAAAATTGTGTGCTACCCTGAATCAAAACACAGAATAGTACACAATGTTAATGCTGACGCCCACATTAATGACATAATTGAATGGATAAAGTGTAATTTTTGCTAAAAAAGTCATCTCATTAGTCACTAACGAACCATAATATTATTCGTTTACTCATATATTTTAGTATGACTTCATCCCTTTAAAACTTCATTTTTTTGAAAAACTATTGTCTTATACACTAAAATATATCCATTATAATTATCTAATACTTAAGTTGTATCTAAGCACTCAACCTAGACCAACTGTTGAATTAGACACTTAATGTGAATTAAATATTCTTTGCAAATAATCTGCTAAATACTCACCTTGCTGAAGTTCAATCTTTGCTGATGCATATTTATCATTGGATAGAAATGGATAATATGACTCAACCATATCCCCAAATTGTTTAGCATATTCCTCACTGCTTCCACGCTTTAACATTCTATTTACATATTCTACTTTACAATCTGGATTAGGATAAACCAAAACATATTTAATATTTTCATTATGTATAAACTCTAAAAACTCAGGCCTTGGAGAATTTAAAACTACTTTACCTTGTTCAAATAATTGAAACATTCTTTGATTGGTCAATTCATCATAATTTAAATGCCCTTCATTTTCTTTTTCTACTCTAAATGCGTCCAAATCAAAAAAATAGTCATCTTTTTTACATAAATAACTTTTGCCACATGCAGACGAACACACATATAATCTAATCTTTTTTAAAGCGTTGAAATGATTTTGTAAATCTATTTTACTTTTAATTATCACTTGTTCCATATCTACTTCTCACCTTGTAATTGCAGAAAATTAACTTATTATTTATTATAATAACTACTATAGCATAATTTAAGATAAATTACAAGAAAAAAGGCTTAACAAAATTTTTTAATTTAACCTATTTTTTTAGTAATTTTATAAGTCAAAAATTATTAAAAAGATTGACAAATTGACCTAAATAATATAAATCAAATTATAATTGCTTTGAAAACAACATAACTTTGCCACATAAAAAATATTCGCTATTTTGCTCTTTTTGTTTATGTCGCAAATCTAACATAATCTCACCCATTATAAAATCTTTAGGCAAAAATGGCCGTGTGAGATTGCCACTATTTTTGTATTTTTCAATATCATCTAATGTATTAAACGAAATCATAATATTATCTCCTAATGTGTTCATTTAAAATGATATCAAATATGTTTATTTTTTTCAAGAAAACAACATATATATGCTTTAAATAGTTTAGAGAAAAATTAATGAAAAAGGAAGATATACATCTTCCCTTAATTTATAAGAATTTACACTCTTTCTAATTCTGTTATTTCGTCTTTTTTGTCTATCGTTTTGCATAGATCTTCATCTTCCATCTGTGCTGTTGCCACCATTCTGCGAATCTCTGCCGCGTTTACAGTTCTATAAAACTCTCTTTTAATTTCATTACTTGGCAACTTTTGCTTTACTTGTTCCAAGGCACGCTTTTTTGCCATTCTTATTGCCTTGTCATAGTCACTTTTGATTTCAAGTTTTTTAATTTCCTTTTTAAGCAAATCTTCATAAAGCTCCTCATCTATGTCAACCTTCTGCTTTTTTATACTCTCAAGTTCTGTCTCTTTAGCCTTCATTTCTGCAATAATACGCTTGTACATACGAGAATTTTTAGTGTCCTCACCCCAATATTCGTATAATTTTGCCGCTTCTGCACTTAAATTTTCCATCTCGTGAATGAGCAAAAGTTTGCGTTGCACCTTTGCTTGGGATAGCCTGTAATCAATTTTAATTCCCGCAACTAGCTTGCGTCCCTCTGGCGTATCTATCATAGCCTCACAGTTTAAATCTGGATCTAAAATAGACCAACCATTTAAAATCTTATCAATAAAATTACGCAATTCGTCGTCCATTTTTATTTCTCCTTTAACTTTATATTTAATATTATAAGGCAAAAGAACTACTCTGTCAATAAAGTTAAATAAAAAAGACCCATCACCATTGAGGATAAATCTCAAAAATTAGACAACTTTAAGATATTTACTTCACTTTCATTAATTTTTGTTTTTCATTTTTAAAAACGCACTAAAATTTCTTTTAAAAAATTTTTACAGTTCGCAATATACTCATAAATTATACTTTGCAAAATTATTCACTTTCAAAATTATCTTCTATAATTAATACTCAATTTAGCCCCTTATTAAAGAATGTAAATCATTGTCGAAAACAGTAGAAATGTCCTCTATTCTACACTAAAGAACAGCGAACTACCATTACCTTATTCTCTCCAAAACTACTTGTAGAAAAACTTAAACTTGACTTAATAAGAAAATGCCTATTTAAAATAGGCACTATCTTTCAATTAGCACATTATGAATGGCATCGTATTTTTTGTTTATCCAATTAATTGTTTCTTTTGGATATAAATATAACATTTCTTTACGAACAAATCTACCATTATTCTCATCTTTATCTAAATCATCAAAAACATTATTTAATTGTTCGCAAGAAAGATTCTCATAAGTTTTTCTATAATTTCTGTCTAGATTTTCTTTTACAAATTTTTTTACAATATTTTCATAATGTTTTATTAAACTGATGTTTATCCAACCAGATTCACAACAATTTTGTAAGTAATTTGTTATTTTTTCTTCTACAAGCTTATTATAACTCTCAGTATCTTCATAATAATGAATTATAAATTTACCATCCTGTTGAGCTTGTTTTATTTCTGCAAGTAAGTCAGGAATATATTTTGAATCAACAACCTTCGTTTTGTTTGGGCTTACCCATTCTGGTGCCCACGAAGTTTGATTAGTCATAAACCCACTGTCTTCTAATTTATAAATATAAGCATCTTTATTCTTTAAAATTTCATCAAGACAACCGCTGTACAATTCAAAGACTTCAGGTATATTATCTTTATTTACTCTAAATGATGTGAAGCTATCGTCCGCTTTATTTCCTAAATCATCACGCCCAGCAAAAATAAGCCCTATAGTTGGATTAGTTAATGCATACACCCATGGTTGTCCATGTGTGCTTACTCTCGGCTCTAATTCAGTTAAACCCTTTTTTGAAGAAATGTGATAAAACATTTTTTCTCCTTAAAATTAATAATTTAAAAATATTATTATCAGTGTCAAATGATGGAACGAAAAGAGATTCTCACACAATATGCTTGAGCATTACAGGTAAATACCCAATACGCTTTCCAGCAAAAATAAAAATCCTAACCAATAAATTGACGAACAGAAAAGCGATACGCTACAGTAATGCGTAGCATACGGGCAACTACCGTTGCCCTATCCTCTCCCTAACTACTTATGGAAAAAGCCTTACTCGGCTTGGCGGAAGGGAGAGTGATTCGCTTCATAGCGTAGCGTCAACGTCCGGCTCCGGAGGTTCGGTATGCGTAGCATACGGGCAACTACCGTTGCCCTATCCTCTCCCTAACTACTTATGGAAAAAGCCTTACTCGGCTTGGCGGAGCGGAGCATTTAATATTCGAACCTGTAAGATTGTCAAAATACTCTATATCTTCCATCGCTTTTTCGTATTCAATATTGTTAATATTAAGCAAGTCAATATATAATATATATTTATCATCAAACAGAAATACTTTAGTTACAAGTGAATCAATAATGCGTTTTTGGTATTGTTTATCATATATATCACCATCTATGAATACGCTCAGTGTATCCACAATAACTTTTTTACTACTCATTAATTTACTTGAAAAATTCAATTTGCTTATTTGTTGCTCATAGTTTGTTTTTTGTTCTGTTAAATCATTTGCTTTTGATTCTATTCGCTGTAACATTTCACTATTATTTGTAGACAATAACTTATTACAACAATCATCAAGTTGCCTTTCTATATTTTGTATCATTTTTTGATACTCTTTTATCTTTAATGCGGCGGAACTAGAATTTAATTCATTGATAAGTTTATCTGCAATCTTTTCTATATTTTCAGGAACTAGCAACAAGTCCTTTATGCGTTTTACAATGTCTAATTCTAATTCTTGTTTGTTTTCATTTTTCTTTTTACAAGTGTGCTTTTTATATCTGTCGGAACAGGCATAGTAGTTATGCGTTTTACCTGAGTGCGAAGTCCCGCTAACTCCAACAATAGAAGCTCCGCAGTATCCACAAAAAACTTTACCAGTCAACAAGTATTCTTCCTTAGCTTTTCCTTTAGCCGAATAATGTCTATTAGTTTTTAATCGCTCTTGTACCTTTTCAAAAGTTTGTTTGTCTATTATTGCTGGACAATAATTCTTGTATGTTTCGCCATTAATCGTAATTTCGCCAATATATTTTGTACTAGATAATGCTTTTTGAAAACTGCTTATAGTAAATTTTTTGTTCATATTAGTTCTATAACCATTGTCATTTAAGTACTTTATAATATCTTTCTTGCTAACACCTTCTGCATATTTTTCAAACATATATTTTACATTTTTTGCTTGTTCATCATTGATGACAAGTTTTTTACTTACAACTTTATACCCATAAGGTGCATAGCCTCCCAAAAAATTACCTTTAAGCAAGCTTTCCCTTATTCCTCGTTTAACTTTTTGTGATAGTTCTCGTGAGTACATTTCAGCAAACATTTCCAAAAGCCCTTCCATCATCATCCCTTCAGGAGTGTCACTTATTGCTTCAGTTGCCGAAATTACTCTCACACCATATTGTGCTAACTTATGTTTATATACTACATTATCATATTTGTTTCTGCTAAATCTATCTAATTTGTATACTATGATAGCTTCAAAAGTTTTGCTTTTTGCGTCTTCTATCATCTGCTGAAATGCTGGTCTATTATCATTTGTTCCAGTCATTGCTCTGTCAATATAAATATTGATAACATTATATCCATTTCTTTCTGCAAACTCTTTACATACCCTTATTTGTCCTTCGATGCTTTGTTCTGTCTGCCCATAAGAACTATATCTTGCGTAAATTACTGCATTTTTCATTTTGTTAATACCTTTAACTATTGTTTGTCTTGCTTATCTGAGCTACTTTTACATTTATCTAAAACTTTATTTACTAATTCCTTATCATCTTCTTCAATTTGATAAATAGCCATTTTTCCATCACTGTCTATTGTTAGTACTTGATTCAACTTTTGTTTATTATTGTTTTCCACATCTACCTTTTGAATGTCTTGCTCTTTTTCGCCATATAATTTTGTTTTTATTTCTTTTCTCTTTTTATTGATATACGCATTGAAACATAACTCAAAAACTATAAATATAAAAGTTGGAATGAGTATTGCGGAAGTTGCATCAATAAAAATCAACAATATCAATATTGCCATAAAAGATAATAGAAAAACAAAAACATTTACAACTCTTTGTATGTTTTCAAACAATTTGAGTTTCCTTTTGCACTCATATTTTTCTTCTTCAGTTATTTGCTCCATAATTAACCTCTTGTATATTATTCACTAATTATCACTTAAATTTGCCACGCAATTCAACCACTACGCCCAATATGCGAACAGGCAATTCTTGAATCTCTAGATTATTGTAAAACATAGGTTTGTATTCCTTATTGAATGGTACTAATGTAATGCCATTAGTATCTTTTTTTATTTGTTTTAATGTAGCATCAAAACCATTTACCATAATCACGCAAACATCACCATTATCTGCATCATCTTGTTTGCGAACGATTACGACATCACCATCTTCAATTCGTGGGGACATACTATTGCCTTTTACTTTTAAGCCAAAAAATTCGCCTTTCGAAGCCATTTCAATAGGTATTTCTTCATAGTCTATGATTTCTTGAATCGCCTCAATAGGAATACCTGCTGGTATAGTTCCTAAAACTGGTATTTTAAATCCTTTTTCTACTTCATTTTTATCTATATCTAACAAATAATTTACAGTTATGCCAAAATATTTAGCTAGCTTTAGCAAAGTATCTGGAGATATTGTTTTTGTATCTACAGTTTCGTATCTACGATAAGATTGTTGCGATATACCTAAATAATTTGCTACCTGCTGTTGAGTAATATTTCTTGCTCTTCTTATTTCTTTGATTTTATTCATTTTTTATCATTTTCCTCTAGTTTTAATAAATTTTATCATTATTTTATCAAAAATACAATAAAAATTATGTAAAATAATTGTGTAATTTATATGTTTTTGATTGACAATAAAGTTTTTTTTCGCTATAATTACACTGTAAAATACAACATAGGAGTGTAAAATGTCTTTAAAATCGTTGATTAAACAAAAAGGATTCACTCAAAAAGGAATATCCGCAATCTTTAAGAATGAATTTAAATACTCCAAAGCACAACAACAAATATCTGATTGGTGCTTAGGAAATAGATTACCAGACATTAAAAGTGTTTATTATCTATCAAAAATTTTAGAGGTATCAACGGATGAAATAATTGAAAGTGTTTTAGAGGTGTCAACGGATGAAATAGATGAAAGTGTTTTAGAGGTGTCAAAATGATAGGATTTGTTACTTATAAAAACAATGAAGACAAATGGGACAAATGTATACCATTCATCAAAGATGAAAATGGCATAAGACCTACTTCATCTAAAGAAATTATTGAAACGGAACTAAATAATCTCATTATTGACAAACTCTCAAAAATAATGCTTGATTGGTATGAAGACTATACACAAAAAAAGGAGGTGAACAATGCAAACACTACATCAAAAACTGCAATCAATAATTGATGAGATAGCACGCAAACAATCTCATCAGAATGATATGCAAGCTCAAAATGAAGCTAAAGCTCGTGCTAAAGCAAAGCTTGGCATCTAACGGAGGTGCTTATGGAAAAAGGCACATTGTTGTTTGTCATTATCATTGTCATTTTAGCTTATTTCTTCTTTGGAAATGTTGTTTTACACTATTTATCGGTCGCACTTGACTTTATATTTAACATAATTACAACCGTTTTAGACTGGTTGGCTAATCTTGTCAACTGGTCTGGGGTATTCAAAATTTAGGGAGGTACTATATGGCGAAAAAATCTTCATCATCTTCTAATGTTGATTGGATTATAAGAATAGTATGCTCCCTTTTTCTTATACCTATCGTAATTTTTATCTACTGCTACTTTTTCGGCAAGATACCAGAAACTGTAGGTACTACCTATGCTGGAGCATTGACATTGACAGGTGAAGATGCCCCACTAGAAGATGCGACTGTAATACTTGAGGCGAATCTATACACAAATGAACAACAAAACGGTGAAGTGCTTTTTGAATTGCTTTTCACCACCTATAAAGGACTAGATACTGACAACATTTACGGCAAAGGCTTACAAGCCTATGGCGAACCACATTATGAAGTGCTAAAAAGTGCCGTTGAGCATAGCAACGGCTGGAGTATTTTCTGCACGCAGAAAGACTATTTCTATGCTATGCAAATGACAAACTTATACTACTATGATTTGGCTATAGAGGACGAAAGAACCATTGCAATGGCTTCCCCTTCTCCGCTTTCAGTGGAAGACGGACTTGTCATTGATATTGGCGGAACTTTGGCAATGCTAAAGTTCAAAGCTGACACTGCTCAAGAAAGCAATTTCTGGAAAGACAGTGACATTCTACATATGCACATAGATAGTTACTATTACATTGACCCAGCATACTTTTTCTTGACAATGTACAATACCATTTCGTCAATGGACGAAGGCACACACTATGCCACGATTGATTTAGGTGATTTCTTTAGCGTCTACTTGCAAGGTGATGACGGACAATTCGATAAACTTACAGCAACACAAGAATTTAATTTTGTGACTTGCAAAATTAATGTACACAGTGAAGGTGTAACAAGTGCTAAGCAATCATTGTTCGGCGACATTGCTTCATCAAGTGCGGACATAGAACCAGATATTCCAAGCAATTTTTGGAATGTCGAAAATAACTACAATATCACTATTGATGACTGCGACATTGTAGGCGGTTATCTAATACTCAAGCAAGACATTGTGCAAATGCTATCTCAATACGACCGTATTAGATGCAATATCACTATTGACATAACTGGCAAGCGTTACATACAAGGCATTGCTACATATGGTTTCTACGGCATCAAAATTAATCAAATTTATATAAAAAATGATGCGGAAGCAAGACAATTCAGCATTATGCAAAACGCTTTGTATGACACGGAAATACGCAAGTTATTATACGACAGTAATGTCACACTGTATATACTTGACAATGTGGACTGTGATGTGGAGGTGGTATCGTGAGCTTACTAGAATATTTATGCTGGGTACTAGTCGTAGGCTTCAGCATATTTGCAATGATATGGTTAATTAACACCTATTCTGCGGACAGTTACGAATACGGAAATCAAGTCACTGTGTCTGACAATTTGTCGTTCATCATTCAATTAGACACTATTAATCTGGAGCAACGAGATGACAAATACTCATTCTCTAAGGACTTAACTTCAGCGTATCAAGTGGATGCAGAATTTAACGCTGATAAATACAACTACACACTGTTACTTAACAATAATCCGTTGCCTAACTCAAAAGTATATGCAGGCATTGCAGAATGCAATCTTCCGTTCACATTTTTGGATGCCAGGGGCGAAGCATTGATGAGTGACACATTATACTTCAGTGTTCAGTTCAATATGGGTTCTACACTGCTTGAAATGTACACATACAATGCAGAAGCAGTGCCGTACTGGGAAAGTTATTTCAACGCTTACGGCTTAGAAATTAGAGTATACAAGGAGGATGTAAAATGAGCAATTCAAACATAGCGTTTGTCACTGTATTGGCTGTCATTATAATTGCTGTAACAACATTTGTGTTCGTCAACTTTGACGGTTTTAAGGCTATCATCTCTGGCAATGTAATATACACTGCTGATGATGTAGAAAATGCCTACAATGACGGACAAGCAGACGCACAAGAATTGATAGTCAAATATAATAACCTATTGCTTGAACTACAAAACGCAAATATTGCTCTTGCTAACGCACAGGCGAACTTAGAACAAGCACTTGCAGAACAAGACGCATTGCAATCAACCAACGATAACCTTAACCAACAAATTGAAACATTACAAAACACAATAACAAATCTCAACGCACAAATACAATCACTTACAGAACAACTCAATGAACTAGCGGGCGGTGTTACTGGTGATATAGACGGTAGATATGTCGTAGACAATGCGTTATCATCCACACTAGGAATATCTGGTGGCGAAAGCGTTGTGTCTAATGGTTATGCTACTTGCACTGAACATAATGACAATATGGTATTCAACCCTACCCTTACAGTGCTTGAAATTAGCAATAAAACAATGACTTATAATAATCTCACAATAAGCGACATTGCACAATATGACGCTGAAGCAATAACAAAAGCAAAAACCGCATTGACAAACGCATCAGATTTTGCGGACGGCACACCGTTCGGTATTACTACTTCTACATTTGGCGGAACTATTACTTGTGACCTTGACGGAGTAGACACGCAAATGCTTATGAATGGCGTTGGCTATTGGACCGTGCTTGCTACAGGCGAATACTTGTATATCTCTTATAATTATTATTTTGTGGTAAGCGAACACTGGCAAAATGTTGATGATGTCAACGACAGAAAAATATCACACACAGGGCGTGGTTCTTGGGCAAAAGTCTATACAAAAGAGGCAGTTAGCGTATGAAGAAGATAGAAAATAAGACAGCAGTTATTATTGCAGTATGTGCAGTAATAATTGCATTAATTGTAGCATTATACTTCATCATTTCGCACACTAAAGAAACTACCACGCCTAACGAAGAACCTTTTGTATTAACTACAATCACACTTAATCTTCCAGAAGAAGACAAAGCGAATGTTGATTTAGTGACAACACCTGTAACTATATCATTCACGACAGGTCAAACTGTAGTGTGTGATGACTGGCAAGAAAATGTACTATTGCCGACAGGCAAAACTACATACACAATACAATCTATGTACCTATCATTTAATGTTCTTAGTGCAACGGTCGATATAGACAGCGAACACAATACGCTTGTGTTAGATTGCTATTTACCTACCCTTACAATTAGTAACTCAATACAGTTAACAAATGAAGGTGCTTCGCAAGTCGAAAGAGAAACGACTGAAGGCACAAAACAATTAATGACAATAACTATTGATAAATCAACCATAGTTGATTTGCACGCGGAAGGCTATTTGTACGACTATAACAATAACGAAACAATCAAACTAGACGAGTTTGCAAGCGAACTATTTAGCAATTTTATTGCACTAGAAGTTCCGCTTGACCAACTCACAATAACGCAACCAAGCGAACCAGTATATAACTACAAATTTCAATTGGTATTAACTGACGGCTATATACGATACACATCCAATCTAATTGATATACATTGCTATATATCTGCAGACGGACAATGCTATATATCTGCTCCGTCCGCAGTGTTGAATATACAAAATAAGGAGGTGAAAAAATGGAATTTTGGAAAGGCTTATACCGCTGTTTGAGTGTAATTGCAATCATTGCTACCGCCCTACTTGTATGGGTCAACTGGGACAATATTATTGACCACTTCGACAAATTAATTAACCCAGAGCAAACAGAAGAGCAAGTAGATGACACACAAAATGACGATGCTGTATTAGAACAAAACGGCATTACAATGATTGAATTAGATTAAAAACGGTGAGCGAAGATGACTAAGTGTATAAAGGCAGAAAAATACACACTTACAGTTTGTGGAAATAAAAAGAGGAAACGCATAATGTCAAAATATAAACGAAGCAAGTTGCGGTCTATGTATGACACGCAATAATTTAAATTTGAAGGTGATTATATGGACTATGAAAAATTAATGAAATTGAAAAAAGATGGCACAGTACAAGAATCACATACTGCGTGGTGCCGTGGCTATGTTAGCCGAAAAACAAAAGAAAAAGATTATCCAGTTGAAAGATATTCGGGGCGTTATGGTAAAGGTTATGTAGTATATTCTCCGTCAATGAATTCGAGTGAATATTGCCATAAAACCTATTTTATTGAAACTGAAAAACCGAAGAAATCAGTAAAGAAAAAGCGTTAAAAGGAGGCAAATGTGGGGTTATTAAAAAAGAAAAGTGCAAGGCACGAGCAGGCACTCAAACTTAAAAAGCAAATGGATGAAATAGAAAAACAACACCTAAAGCATATAAACGACTTTATCGAATTTTCTAAAACAGCCGACTACAAAAAAGATAAAATTAAGCATAATAGAAATTTCGCTAAAGAAGAAAAGGCATTAGAAATAAAAGAAGATAATGCATATGAAAAATATTACAATCATATGCACAAAGATTTTGATATTAAAAATTCAAGCATAGACTTTACGAAGTATCCAGAAAAATTTGTTGACAAAAAATATATCAACGATATGTATAAAGCGAAAGCGAGAAATAAAAATGTCAAAAGCTAAAAGTAATAAAAAAGAACAGCCTATTAAACCAATGTCTATGCTAAATACAAAAAGCACTAAAATAGTGCCTACAACAGATACAAAAACTATTAAGTCTAAAACGCAAGATGAAAAAAGTCCTAAAGGCAAGCCCAATAGAAAACGAACTACAGGTTTTGCAAGAACGAAAAATATACCACATAAAAATCATCCAGCATTTTACAAGAAAAGAAAAGGCGTAAGCAGTGACGAAATAGACTATATTACTTTTACACATTCTGATGAAGTTGAACTAGAAAATAAAAAGATTAAAACTATTGAAATGAAAGAAAATATCAATTCAAAATCACCAGAAGAAAAAAATAGAAAAACTTATGCTTACCCCAAAGTATATGTTGGTAAACGCTCAGCATTAGGCAAAGAAAGTAATGAATTTAATTTATCAAAAAAGAACAAAGAACAAGTCGATGAATTATTTGAAACATTACCCAAAGAGTATGTTACATACACAAGTAATTCAAAAAGTAAAAAACCTAGCAAACGCTAGGCATAAAAAAAAGAAAGTGCTACGAGCAAATGCTCCTTTCCGTAGGGGCTACCAGGACAAAGGCATAAAGCCAATACCGAGCCAATCACTTTCTAAATATATTATACACATTATAAATAATATTGTCAATAGTTTTAACAAAAAAAGTTGGTGAAATTATGAAAAAAATAGAAATCTATGTCAAAGAACGCCCTAAAAATTGCTACGAATGTCCTCTATATCATTTTGATGAAATGCACTATACCTGCAAATTGAGCGGAATCAGCGATGAAAATGGACAACCATTACAATGTCCCCTACTACTCATCAATGATATAAGAACACAGCAAAAATTGAGTGATGCACAAAATTTAATAGAATTTTTATCAAAACAATTACAAAGAAAAGGAGAAACGAAAATATGAGCAAATCAATATTAGTTGCAACATTAATAGGTGTAGGTGCTACTGCTCTTGGAACTGGTGCAGGTTTCATTGGTGGCAGTGCGTATAAAGCTAATAACTACGATATAACACAAAATAGTGATTATCAACAAGTTTTAGACGAAAACACAACATTAAATAATGACCTTAACGCAAATAAATTAGCCCTATCATCTGCATTGGCAGACAAAGAGAGACTGCAAACAGAAAAACAAGAACTGCAAACTCAAATTAATGGACTTAACGAAACAATACAAAACAAAACTCAGCAAATAGACGAATTGCAAACTGATATAACAAATAAACAATCACAAATTGAAGGGCTTAATCAATCAATAGCTGACAAGCTGGAACAAATTGCAGCCCTTGAAGAAAACGCAGAAGCAAACGCAACACAAATCTCATCACTACAGCAAGAAGTCGCAGAACTAACAGCGGATGTGTCAGAACTAGAAGAAGACATATCAAACAAAAATACACAAATACAATCACTTACAGAACAAGTACAATCGCAAACAACACAACTTGAAGCATTGCAAAGCACAGTAAGTCAAAAAGAGCAAGAGATTAGCACTTTAAACTATCAAATCAATGCTATTACTGATGTGCTTGTTTCAGGTGTTAATATTGATGTAAGTCAAATAGAAGGCTTTTCTGCTTCTGATATGTATCAATATAAAGTAGTCAAAAACAAATTGTTATTGTATTTTAATTCAGCAAGTTTGCACGGCTTATGGGAATATAATTTATTAAGTGGCGAAACTCAGTGTTTGGATGCAAATGTTTGGTTATTAATGGATGCCTTTGGATTTCAAGGGACTCAATATTTAACAATTAAATACGAAAATACAACCAGAATTGCAAAGTACGATACTGCTAACAGCAGTCTAACACTTATAGATTACACATTCCCAAATGGTGCATTGAGCTTGATTACCGACTTAAATAATATCTTATATTTTTCTTCTTATACAGGCAAAGATATTTACGCATTAGACACTTCTACAAATACAGTAACATTATTAGGATACACTGGAGCAACAGGTGCAAGATTGGACATTAAAACTGCAGATAAAATTGTTATCAATAGTAACGGACTGTATGTAATTGCGGGTACTTCAATGACAAAATTAAATAAT
>CALWAB010000040.1 GCA_944372745.1 uncultured Clostridia bacterium
GTTCTGCCACTGCTTTGAGAACCAGACAAGCCTTTCTCTATCTCATCTATCCACAAAACGCAAGGTGAAATAGTTTTCGCTACATCTAGTGCATAACGAATATTGCGTTCACTTTCGCCCACAATTCCGCCAAATACTTTACCTAAATCAAATCTCAACAATGGGAATTTCCATTCATTCGCTATTGCCTTTGCCGTCAAACTTTTTCCACAACCCGGTACGCCCAAAAGCAAAACTCCCCTTGGCGTATTCAAACCAAATTCCTTTGCTTCATCGCTATAAGCATTGCCCCTTTTCTTAATCCACTCTTTCAATTTTCCCAATCCGCCAATGCTAGATAAATATTCTGTAGGATGAAAATATTCTAAAAGTCCAGTTTTCTTAATAATCTCTTCTTTTTCACTTATTATCAAAGGTATTTCTTCTTCGGTGAGTTTCCTATTTTTTATTATTGCCTTTGCAAAAGCCAATTTTGCTTCCATAACAGTTAAACCGAGTGCAGATTCCAATACCTTTTGAGTTATATCACTTTGTAGGCAAATATTTGCGTGTTCCTTAACTACACTATCTGCTATGATTTCAATAGTTTTTCTATCGGGCAATTCCACATCTATCACAGGAAGTTCTTTTGACAACTCCTCTGGAATAAATTTACTTGGTGAATTAAGAATAATCGCCTTTTTGTAGTTCCCTTGATAGTTACCGTCTCGCATCATTTCTCTTAAATATCTAATATTGGCTGGGTGAGCATTGGTGCTATAAGGTTGGAAATCTTCTAATATTAAAAGCATATCATTTTCATTTTTTATATAATACTCTAATACTTGAGGAATAATAGTGCAATCGGGATTAATTGGTTTAAAGCCATTTTCAGACCACACTTTCAGCCCATAAACCGCACTCCAAGTATACCAATCTACGCCTAAATCTTCTGCCACATTATTGACAAATCCGTGTACACGCTCCCATTCAAAAGATGCTACTTCTATTACTTTTGCACCTGCTTTTATCAATGTTTCCAATTCTTCTTCATAATTTCTCATATTGTTCTCCTTCGTTTAAATCAAGTTTTGGTTATTACTTCCGCCGAAATGTCATCACTTTTTGCAATTATTTTGCCGTCCCTATCTTCCGCTTCTACTGCTACTACATAAGTTTTCCCTGTGGAATATCGACAGTTATTTATTATCTCATAAGATATAACGGCAAGTCCCGTAAAAGTATGATAATAAGTAAGCCTATCCTTTTCTAAACAAGCAATTTCTTGCATTTCTTTCTTTTTAATTTGTTTTGTGTTTAAACATTTAGGGTTGGGACTAACACGCACAGTCTCAACTGTAGTTGTTTGAATTTTTAATTTGACAATATACCTAGTGGCATTATCAATTTTATTCCAATACGCCATAAGTCCATAAAAGACACCTTTGACATTGAGTTCAATTTTTTCCATAATCTACACCCCTATTCCTAAAGATTGTGCTATTGTATCGCCTTCTCTATTTTCTGCACACACAACAACATAAAATTCGCTACCAATTATATCGTTTATGGATATAAAATTTTCATTTCTATTTACTTCATAGTTTTTTAAAAAATAAAGTTCCTTTTCCATTTTTGATGCTTTATACTTATACAATTTCACTATATAACGAACAGCATCCTTAATAGGCAACCAATACACATTGATTATAGTATCTTGTTTGAAGGCCCCCGCTTGCAAATCTATTGCGTTTAGACTTTGTGAAAATATATTTAATTCATTTTCAGGTTCATTCCAAGGCAAATGTACTAGATGAGTATCTCCATATAATGCTTTTTCTCTAGTTTTATCTGCGAATTCTACTTCACAAACCACTTTTTCTTTATTTAAGTCTTTGTATACTTCAGTAACGCGACATTTGCCTTTGTTATTATAGTTATAAAAGTATTCTTCACCTACTCGCATATCTATGCATTTAACATTAACAAATTCATTGCCGCCTCTGTGCCAAACTTCAATTTTTTCTAAATCTTGTTTTGATGTAATCGGTATGCGTTCATCATTCACAGCCCCATAATAATTTCTCGCTATGTGTTCATCATCAATAACCCTATAATAATTTCTCGCTGTCAATCTTATGTAAATTTGAAAATTTGTAAGTTCGTTTATTGATGTATAACTAGTATTGTCATAATAATATAGATTATTGTCTTGCTTATCTTGAAGTGTCACATATTGTTCCAAGGTTTCTAAGGGTTCATACCTTTCGAGGGTTTTATAATATAATTGTTGCATTTGTCGTTCATCTTTGTACATCCCTTTTATAGAAATACCATATATATCTTTAAAAAAACCTAATCCATCTATATAACAAAAATTAATTGCATTATTAATGTTAGATGAAGACAATTTCTTACTAATATCTAATAATTTTTCTTTTGTCCAGCCATTATTGTTCATTTTTATTTACTTCCTTTTGTATTTAATCAAGATACATAGTTTTATATGAAAGGTGATAAGCCTAAAGGGTTGGTATAATCTTCTATTTCTATCTTTGCTTGTTTCATAAAGTAACCATCATAATCCCATTCAGCCCTATCTGCATCTTCTTTAAAACCATAATAACATACTTCATCAAAGAATTTACTCATATTATCAAGACAATTTAAAATATAATTTTCATCCAATTTTAAAACCATTAAATCCAAGTCGCCATTGTGGTAATTATTGCCTGCGTCATAAATCATTTCAGGATATGTGTCTTTAATTTGTTTATATGCCTTACACGAATTGTGCTTCAAAAAATTCCATACACGGTATGCCCTGTCATAAACTTCAAAATTTTTATAATCTCTGAACGCAACAGCATTTTCTCCTTGCAATTTTTGAATGTATTCATCAAAATTTTCTTTAGAGAATTTATTTTCTTCATACCCTTTATGAGTAATAACTTTTAGAGCCAAAGCATCTATTTGTGACATCATCTGTTGAAAAAATTGTGCATAAATAGACTTGATGACAAATCTATAAGGCTTAGCCCGCTTTATCCCCGCTATAATGCCCACTACATTTGCTTCGTCATAATCTAATATTCCATCCATTAGACTGTGTGTACGCACATTATCTTCTATCTCTTTAGGAGTTTTAATTAAATCAATGGCTTTTGAAAATTCTTGTATCCATAATTTTTTTAAATACTTAAGTTCATCACGAAAAACATTACACATATAATTGTCTCTAGATACTTTTGTAGGCGTATAATACACTGTATTTCTATTATTGACTACTTTACTAGGTAAACCTATTATCTTATCATATCTTTTTGTATCTACTTTAATTCTGTCTTTGCTTTTAAATATGCCATAATAACGCAAATCATCTAAATTAAATTTTGTATAATCTTTCTTTAAAACTTTGCTTTGTTTCTTCATACTCCCTCGCAATAAAAAAGATGATATTGTGACAATATCATCCTGATACTATCACACCACTCTTAGAATTTCTGCTCTCAACAATTGGTTTACTAGTTGCGTACAATATCTCATATACACAATTTGCTCCAACATTCTATATAGGCATAGTTTTTAAAGACATTATAAAAACCTTAGTATCATTAATACTATACCAAAATACAGATTAAAAAGCAAGTGATTGATTTAATTTAATTATACAATTTATTTTTTAATATATCAATGTACTACTAGTACAAAAAAAGAAAATATTATATAAGAACTATAATATCTTCCATTTTTACATTGAATATAAGACAAAAATTAAACAAACTTTCTAAACTCGGCAATTTAATACCACTAATCCAATCATATATCACTCGTGGAGAAGTAAACCCTAAATAATCAGCAATGTCTTCAAAAGTGAATTTTGAATTAATTATAATTTGACGAATTTTTTCGCCCGTTCTATTTTTGTTTATAATTCTTCTTTGATAATTCATATCTTGGCCCTCCGTGAGCCTCCTCTTAGAAAGTCTTATGAATTATCAAAATGATTATAACAAAAAAGCATATAAATGTAAATGATTATAAACATATTGATAAAAATTTTATTACAAAAAACTTTCGTATACTACTTTACCATTTGCTTGACTAAACAATTTAAATTGTGTATACTTGTTTTATTGAATTTTAAGGAGTTATATTATGGAAAATAATGAACACAAATGCACTTGTGCTGAATGCCAAGCAAAAAATAACAAAATTGATGACAATATAGCCGAAAATAGCAGTGATACTACTGAAAATGCTAATGATAATGCTATAAATCACAAGGCAGAAATTACTATTGATGATTTTGCTAAACTTGAATTTAGAGTCGGCAAGATTCTTGAATGTGAAAAAGTGGAAAATGCAGACAAGTTACTTAAATCTCGCATAAAAATTGGTGATGAAGTTCGCACTATTGTTAGTGGCATTGCCCAATACTACAAGCCCGAAGAAATGGTCGGCAAAAGCGTTGTAGTGGTGGCGAACCTAAAACCTGCCAAACTTCGTGGCATTATGAGTGAAGGTATGATTCTTTGTGCTCAAGACGAAAATGGTCTCAAGGTTGTAAATCCTGAGGGCGAAATTATGGACGGAGCAGAGGTTAGATAATGGTTGACAGTCATTGCCATTTATATGACGACAAGATTGTAGACAGATGTCAAGACATTATTTCAAATTTTCAAAACGACAATATTGATTATGTCATTATCCCTAGTTGTGACTATGACAGCGAACAAAAGGCTCTTAACCTTGCAAAGCGTTATGACAAAGTTTACTGTGCTTTAGCGGTACATCCGCACGATGCGAAAAATTATGACGCACTTTGCGAGAAATTCGTACTAGACAATTATTCTAACGCCAAGGTTGTAGCATTGGGTGAATTTGGTTTTGACTATTTTTACAACCTATCCCCTTACCAAAAGCAATTTGAAGTGGCAGAACGACAAATGGTACTTTGTAATGAATGTGATTTGCCTGCCATTTTTCACATTAGAGACGGTTTAGCAAATGAGACAGAACATTTTGACGCATACAAAGATTTTTTCTCACTTGCAAACCGCTACTCTCTCAAACGAAGTGGCGTATTGCACTGTTTTGGTGGTGACAAGGACAAGGCTAGAAAGGCACTTGATTTAGGGTTTTACATTTCATTTACTTGCAATGTGACATACAAAAGCAATGAGCATTTGCGTGAGGCACTCAAGTACATCCCTATGGACAGGCTACTTATAGAAACGGACAGCCCTTATATGTCTCCGCGACACCAAAGGAATTTGCCGAATGAACCTAAGAATGTCAAGTATGTGGCTGAATGTATGAGTGAAATTAAAAACATTGACATTGAAAATGTGTATAATATCACTAAAGAAAACACTGAAAAATTATTCTACAAGATTTAGCAACGCACTTGTTACCTAGGGGATTTCTCATCCGCTTTGTATGAAAGGGAACTACCTGTTTCTCTTTACCATTGATAGCATCTAGGGGATTTCATCCCTTTTAGAAATGTAGGTGGATTTCATCCCCCTACACCCCTAGAGGTGGGATGCCCCACCACGGCGTGGTCTTAGGTGAGTGTTTAGACACAACTTAGTACTAAATAAATTATATTTGTGCTTGTTAAAGCAGGGGTGATACCATCCCATTGTATGGTCATTGGCGAGTGCCTAGACACAAGTTAGCACTTAATAATTATACTTTGTGCTTGTTAAAGCACAAAATATTATTTTTAAGTTTTTAGTACTGAAGTATGCTAGTGCCACACTTTAAGACCACAGGTGCAGGAGTATTAGCGTACGGCAGTCGTCACCGCCTTGAGAGAACCTATAAAGTAAGTGTTAGTACCAACTAAGACCACGCCACGGTGGGGCATCCCACCCACTAGGGTTCTAGGGGATGGGAAATCCCATAGAAAATAAAACATACAAATTTACAAAGCAATGCTAATAAAATTGAAATTTTGCATATAATATTAATTAAGGAAATAGATATTATGAACAAAACAAAACGCAAAGAAATGGATAATGTTTACTTCAGTGAAAATATTGATTCTAAATGGGCATTCTATGCTGATAAGGGTATATTTTTATTTGGAGCGGTCTTATTTTTAGCAACATTTTTAACCTTTTTAGTCTTTCAAATCTTTGGATACAAAGGCGAAAGTTATTGGCTCAATTTAGCCCAATTATTTGGTGGACTTGTATTTTTATGTGTTCCACTAATTTTAAGACGCTTTAATCTGTATGTCAATTCATACCTCGCTATCATTTGGTACATATTTATGATAGCTACTTGGTATGTAGGGATGAATTTTGAAGTTTACAAAATGGGCGAATGGTACGACAAGATTGTCCACTTATTTAGCGGAGCGGTTGTCGCTTTGATTGGATTGACTTTTGTCAATATGAATGGAAACATAAAAAACAGATTTAGCACATTTTTCACAGTCATTGCATTCGCTGCACTTGCTGGGCTTGTTTGGGAGATAGTTGAATTTACTTTTGACGGAATATTTGGCGACAACTCCCAACGCTTCAATGAAGAATCTACAGGAATACCATTTGTAGGGCGTGAAGCACTCTATGACACAATGTTTGATATGATTGCAGACTTTGCTGGTGGCATCATTTTAGCGGTAATACTTTTGTTTATGAAGAAAGAACAACTAGCAAGGCTAGCGGTTCAACCTAAAAGCCAATTGGGCAATTCTATCTTAGAAGAAAGTGTAGATAGCACGCAAACACAAAGTAACAACAACCAAAATCAAGAACAAAAAGAACAAATAATTGAGAAACAACCAAATAATGAATAAACAATTATTTAATTAGTTAATACCAAAACACGGAATAACAAAAGTTACTCCGTGTTTTAATCTATTGCCCCATCCCATATATTTGAAGGGAACTACCCGTTCCCCTTCACCTTTTTCTAGGGGATTTCCCATCCCTTTGATGCCCTAGTGGGGGTGATGCCACCCCGTGGCGTGGTCTTAGTTGGTACTAACACTTACTTTATAGGTTCTCTCAAGGCGGTGACGACTGCCGTACGCTAATACTCCTGCACCTGTGGTCTTGGTTAGTGGTACTAGCCATCTTCTATACTAAGAACATAAAAATAATATTTTGTGCTTTGTCAAGCACAAAAATAATTTATTTAGTACATAAATTGTGCCTAAGTGCTCACACAAATATCAATGTCGTACTTCAGTACTCAAAGACTATGGCAAGTGCCATTGCATACCTGCATAGGATACATACATCTTATATTTTTTAAATTATACTGTATCATTTAATAAAAAATAATTTTCTAAAATTGCAAATTATTGCCAACATATTTTAAAGATTCTCAGTATAATATGTAGAATGAAAGGAGGCAAGATATATTGACAAGTACAAATCTTAGAACTACTAGTTTAGTAATAGTCACAATTTTGTGCTTATTAATATTGTGCATATTGCTGACTAGTTGTAGCAATAAAAAAGTCGCCTTTAATTCTTCAGTGGAAGCCTTTGGTTTCGCGGGGGCAACAACTGGTGCATTACTAATTAAATACGATACACAAGTTAGCAATCTTCAATCATCTTATGTTATTTCTAACGAACAGCAACAATATGTAAACACCCTTGACAAGTATATTTCAGTCTTTGATAGTGTAGTTGGTGAAAACGCTATAGTTAGCAATAAAACTGCCATAGATGAAAATGATTATAATTTTGCTATTACAACTACCGTCACTGATTTGAATGGCAATAAAAACTTTATCACAATGAAACTCTTTGAAATTAAAGAAGACAACACTCCTGTATTAGAAACTGACAATGATGACATTAATAGTTCATTTAATGGCACAATGTCTTATGCTGATAAAGAATATACCATTTCTGGCTCAAAAACTTTTGATAATGGTAATATGCAAACGCTTTTCACAACATATATTGATGATGCAAATTATGTAACTTGTGTGCAAGACAATAGTACTCGCACCGCTACCTATTCTGTTTACAAAAATAATGCCCTTATAGATTCCATTATGATTGGCTATAAGTTCGATAATAACGAACTCACGCTCGCACTTAATACTACTAACAATGGCAATCAAATAACATATCAATTAGAGAGAGAAGGCAATCAACTTAAAGTGACCTACGAAGATTCCTCCCAAAACGGGGTCATTTATTGCACGGTGTCGAACGATGGCACTCAAATAACTTACACATTCGACGACAACACAAGTATTACCAAAATAACCCAATAATCCTAGTCAAAAATTAACAATGTGGGGTATTGTCTGTTAGTATTTACGCGAAACTTCCAATAAAAATGGCATCACCTAACCTATATGGTTTAGATTGATGCCTTTTTTTGTTTGCATTAAGCCCCTGTCGCTCCTGTAACACCCGTTGGACCTGTTGGGCCTTGTGGTATTACAAAATTAAGCACATAATTTGTACCAACTAATTGGCTTGTAACTGATGCATTTGAGCCAGGTGCGCCTGTTGTCACTGTCCCTATTGAGATTGTGAACGCTGCACCTGTTGCTCCTGTAGCACCCGTTGGACCTGTTGGGCCTGTAGGACCCGTTGGGCCAATGCCACCTTGTGCGCCTGTAGCACCTGTTGGACCTACTGGACCAACTATTACACTAGATGCTGGTATAACATTTGTTGTACTTCTAAATACGGGGCGACGATTGCAACAACAACGGTTGCATCCGCAAAAATTACACATTTTTCACCTCTTGTAACACATTCTTGTGTTACAATGCCATAATATGCTTTTGTCCCCAATATTGTGATTACTAATAATGACTTATAACTTGGGAATTCCCAACTCATTTATATGAGGGGAACTACCCGTTCCCCTTCACCCCTTAGGGGTGGGATGCCCCACCACGGCGTGGTCTTTTTTGTACGCATCTAACAGGCGGTGACCACTGCCGTATGCTTGTTATCTAGGGGATTTCATCCCCTATGACCCCAGACAAGGACAGATGTCCTTGACCTGTGGTCTTGGATGAGTATCACTAGCCTACTTTAGTACTTAAAACTTAAAATATATTTCTTAGTGCTTTGGCAAGCATTAAGTATATTATTCAAGCACTAAGTTGTGTCTAGGTACTATCCAATGTCCACTGCCGTACATCAGTACTTATTGCATTAACACGCACAAAGTTAATTTTTTAGTACTAAATTATGACTAATTACTCGCCAAAGCCCAATGCCGTACGCAAGTACCTAAGTTGTGTTTAATTACCCACACAAAGACCACTGCCGTACGCTAGCACCCAAAAACTATGGCGGGATGCCCCCCAGAATCAACTTTATAAATAAAATTAATTTAATTATGTCAAAGGTATTGTATTTATTAAAAAAATTATGTATAATATATATAAATGGTAGTTAAACTACTAAAAAAAGGAGAGAAAATTATGGATATTGGAGATTATTGGTGGCTCATTGTGGGCATTATCATCATTATCGCACTTATTGTCATTTTAATTGTTTTGAAAACTCAATTAAATAGAGACAAAAAGTTGCTAGAAAACAATGGCGAAAAAGTAGAAGAAAAAGATGAAAAGAAAACAGATGACACTTCTACGGCAAGCGAAAAAGAAAACACCGCTGAAGCAAGCCAAGTAACAGAACAAGAAGTTCAAGCACAACCTGAATCTACAGAAAAGAAAGAAGAAGCACAAGAAGACGACATTGATTTCATTCCTGTAGAGACAGAAACCGGCTCAAAAAAAAACAAAAAAAAGTAAGTGATGAAGACGCAGGAGACAATACTACGGTAGTTGCTGAAAAACAAGAAAATGCTGAGAAAGTCGATTCTACTGAAGATAAACATAAAAGTGGGGTAAAAACAGTGGAGAAGTACAGAGTAACTTATGACAAAGAGAAAAAAGATTGGGTAGTCAAAAAAGACGGTGCTCAAAGAGCAACAAAACGCTTCCCAACTAAAGAAGAAGCTACAGAATTTGCCAAAGAAATTGCTAAGAAAAATGATACATCTCTAGCCATTCATAAAAAAGACGGCAAATTCCAAAAGAAACGCTAATTAATTAGATTAGTCTAAAAGTCCTTTGAATTTTCAAAGGACTTTTTTCATACAATTCAGTGCGACATATTTATGTTTTTCTTTAAAATATTTACCATTTATTTCAAATGAAATACATATTTTTAGGTGAATTGAACCCTATTTTTGCATATTTTTAGACACTCAATCTATCTTATTACGCATATTTTTGGACACTAAAATTGTCTTATTTTGCATATTTTTCTACACTTTAGCAAGTTTAAGATTATATTTAGGGTACATTTTATTGATTAATTTTATTTAGATTTTTATAAACTAAAAATATTATAAACTTAAACATTTTGTTATACTGTCGATAAACCACTAAATAAATTAATTATCATTGTAAGACATTTATGTAAAAATATTTTTTGAACTTTACAACAAAATTATATTAAAAATACAGCAAGTTTTAAATTAAACTTACTGCATTGAGCTTATTGTTGTCTATTTAGATTTTTTAATTGCAATAGGCAATATTTTTATCCTATAAGTTATTACACTGCATCTTTTGTAATAGTTGTGCCGTCATCAAATGTATAAGTGATTGTATTGCCGTCATCGGCTACCCTTGCTCTAATATACCCTTGCCCGCTTTCATCTCTGTAGAATATTCTAAGTGCATTGCCTTCCCTTTCAAATTTGTAGGTAGCATTCACTCCGTCTTTTTCATATTGCATTTCTACTTCAAGTTCATTGCGTTCTTTTTCAATTTCAATACTTGTTTTATCTACTCTTACATCATTGCTATACACTGAATAAGTGAATTCTTGTTCGCCAGATTCTGTTTCTTGTTCTACAAGTACATAATTTAATTGGTCAATGTACGCTTTAAATTCAATTTCAATTTCATCATTTTCCACTTCTTTTTTACCACTAATGGTGTATTCATTGCCTTGATAAGTCATTATGCCTTGTAATCTTGAAGTGATTCCGTCGTCATCGTCATCCGTAACTAATGTATTATCGGCTTTGACTTCCTTAAACTTCATTTCAAAAGTTTGTTTGTCGCCATTTAAGTCCGTCACAGTTGTTGTGATTTTGTAGTTGTAATCTGGGTCATCCAAATGTTCTTTTTGACTCGTAATAGCATTATTGCCTACTACACTGTCAAAAATGTCAATGTACTTATTCAAAATTTCAACATTTTGCTCTTGTTCTATAG
>CALWAB010000041.1 GCA_944372745.1 uncultured Clostridia bacterium
TTTGATTTAAATATACTTTTATAAATCTTATCCCAACATTTATAAATAAAAAATAATAAATTTAACATAACTCAATTATAATGGAAAAGAAACTAACATACATTGTTAGTAACACTCAAAGGAGAAATATGGAAGAAAGAGTCTTTACAAAAGAAGAAGATAAGAAAAAAACATTTTGAACGCGAAAATGCTAGAAAATTATTTAATAAATTTAATAAGACCAATTACGGAAATTTGAAAAGACGCCAAAAAATATTAACAAAACTTATTGGAAAAATTGCTTCTACTGCCCCTAAATTATGCCACCTTTCTATTGTGATTATGGCTATAATATCACATTAAATGAATATGCTTTCATCAATTTTGGTTGCACAATGCTTGATGCAGAAAAGATAATTATCGGTGCACATACTAGAATCGCTCCAAATGTAAGTTTTTACACTACTTACCATCCTATTGACCCTGAAGCTCGAAAAAATAGCACAATATTAGCAAAGCCCATAGTCATAGGGGAAAATGTTTGGATTGGGGGCAACTCTGTGATACTCCCTAGAGTGACCATTGGCGACAACTCTGTAATAGGTGCTGGCTCTGTGGTAACTAAAGACATACCGCCTAATTGTGTAGCCGTTGGAAGCCCCGCTAAAGTTATAAAGCAAATAGAAAATCTATAATAAAAATTTCAAACTGATTTTTTTAAAAAACCTTAAGTAAAGACTTAAGGTTTTATTGTGATATTTCTTGATTTCTCAAATAATTTTGTTCACGCACTTGTTCTTGTGCTAATACATTCATTAAGTATTCTCTTTTATCTATATTTTGCTTTTTATTACCTTTAATTTTATCTAAATAATCAAATTTGGTCTTTGATTTTTCTACTCCTTCGCTTTCCATTTCTTTTAGAATATATTGGTTTAAATAGTAGGCAAACCAATACCTATTCACCCTATCTTCTTTGTCATATTCAAAAGGCAAATTTCGATATACTTTTATAAACTCTTTTATACCCAATTCTGTGATATGAAATGAATTGTTAGCAATATCGCGTTTTACATAACCCTTATCCACCAAACCCCAAGCCTTTAAACTTCTACTTAACCCTGCTTCTAAAGAATATTCATAATTTGTTAAGGCTATAACTAATGGATCATAACTAGAAAAACGCATTAAGCCGTCATAAAAACTATTTAATTTTACATAAGGTAAATTTGGAACTCTAACAATTTCACAATGCCTAGAAATATAATAAGAAAGTGATTCTTCCATTAGTATTAATTCGTTTTTTATGTCATAAATAAATACATCATTTTTTAAATACTGTAAAACATCTCTATCTATTGCCATACCTTTATAAAAATATTTATCATTTTGACTTATAATTACATCATCTAAATATGTATATTTATGCAAATTATCGTCATCTTTTAAAATTAGTACTTTATTTTTCGTCATCACTCCCACCTAATAAGTAAACATACTTCAACAATCCATAATATTTTTAAATATCACTATTTTCACAAACTTAAAATGAAAATAGTTATTTCCCCAATTCTTTATTTCGCCAATAATTCGTTTCTTTTATCTGCTCACTAGCAAGCACACGCAGAAGCCCTTCTCTATAATCATCTATCGCCGTTTTCCTTTTATAAAAAAATTGCTGTATTTTAGATTTCTTTTCTTTCGATTTTTCTTCATTATCAGTAACTATTAATTCACTTTTAATAAAGCTATCTAAAAAGTAAGTAAACCAATATCTTTCCTTATTAGGTTTTCCATTTTTCTCATAAGCCAAATTTTGATAAGTTTCAATAAATAAATCAATGCCAGATTCGGTAATACAATATTTTTTTTCTTCTTTATTATACCTCACATAATGGTCAAACTCTAAATCGTCTAAACGCCCTTGAATAGTCAAAGGACAAGCCACAAAATGTACCAATGCTACGACAAGAGGGTCATAAGTTTTATAAACTTTTTTCTTTTTTGAAATATCATACATTGCCTTTCCTTCATCAAAATATCTATTACAATAAAAACGAATAAACGCCCCTATTGATTCCGCTAATTGTATTTCTTTGTTAAAATCATATAGGCATTGTTTTTCTTTAAAAGATTTTATTACATCTTCTTTTAATTCCAACCCATTAAAATAATATTTGTTATCACAAAAAAATATAATATCCGCGAATCTATAACTAACATTTATTAAATTAATATTGTCAACGATTACAATTTTATTTTTTTTCAAAATTTTCTCCTTAAATATTGGTCAAATCTATATGATTATTTTGAGTTATTGCATCTGTAAGCACTTTAGTTAAATACTTTTTCTTGTTTAATAGATTAAACGAACTTAAATCTTTGCACTCATATTTAATATATTTATCTAAATAATATGTATTCACTTTTTGGAAAACACTATTAGGTGGCAATGATTTATAATTATCAACAAATACTTTAATTCCCTTATTTGTTATATAGTATTTATGCTCCTTAGACTTATATACAATAAGTTTTGCCCTTATCATTGCTTTTAAATTACTTTTATCCATTCTCTCTTCATCTTTATAAAAATTCAAAAGTGCTACAACAAGGGGGTCAAATTTAGGAATATTTTTTTTAGCATAATTATCAGTTAATACTAATTCACATTCCCAATTATGAATATCACACCTTCTTTTTGTGCAAAATGCTATAACCCATTCAGTTCTAAAATCACTATAATTAATTTCTTCTTTAAAATCATACATATAACCAATATAACAAATGTAATCAATTACTTGTTGCGATACTTTACATCCCCTATAATAATATTCCCCACCTTTATATATAAAAATAGGTTTATTTATATACGCATCAATATCTTCATCATCTTTTAATATAATAATTTTCTCGCTATAAGAAATACGCATTATTTAATCCTCTTAATATGTTCTATATAAATTAAATTCTTTAGCATAAAAACATAACTCAATTTTTTATTTAAAAATACTCAATTAATCAATGAGATTTATATGTCCCTATTATAGTCCACACCTTGGTGGGGCATCTCGCCTACTTTTTGTTGCTACTTTGAGTTATTATCAATTTCAAATTGTTTTCTATTTGAAGTTTGTCTGTAATCTGAAATTATAATTATATGGTTTTTAAATTTTAAGTGAGTATGTATTTATCTCATTACAATTAAAAACCACGCCGTAAGGAATACTCTCCCTTGGTCGTAGCGTGGTGGAAATCAAGGGGGAGCAATTACTCTCCCTAACGATATAAAAATTAATATTTAATCTTTTAGTTTACAAAGATTTAATTAATACTTATTGCAAATCTGCGTGAATCTTTGAATAAATAGTCAAATTTCTATTAGCATCCACAGTAAGTTTTGTGCTTACAGTTCTATCTGCCGTACCCCCCATAAAAACTGCATTCAAATCAGCATTATAATTTGCCATACTGCTATTTTGTTCTCTTTCAGTCGTTTCAAAATCAACTATGTGCAAATCTGCTGAGGATACGCCACGCCAATCAAGCCAAAATCTTGAATCGTCTGGTACTATTACATCCACATTACCATTGTGTGCATTGATGACATTTTGACTTTTATCCGGCATATAGTCTATATGAGCAATTATTCTTCCACGCCCATTAGATTCCAAAGTCAATGCTCCGCGTGTATTGTATACTTCTATTGCCCCATTACCTCTATCTACTCCAGTTGAGATTTTGATAGGTTTATTTTGTAAAGCATTGACTGCTGTCTGTATAGCAGCAGTTGATACTCCATCTACTGTGTCGCTTGCTGTCAAATATGTGGCATAAACTGAACCATTTTGAGAAGTTACCTCAAGACTACCTAAACAGTTATCAAGATTGATGACTCCACTTGTTGATGTGATAACTATATTTTTAGCAAAACAATTATCTATGTCTACATCCCCTGACTTTGTATCTATTCTAAGGTCATTGCCTGTAGGATTAGATTCAACAGTTCCAATTTGACCTACTTCTATATTCCCCGAATCATTTTGAATAATTGTTGAACCATAAATGGCACCAATTCTTAAATCGCAAGCATTATTGATGTCATCAGTATTGTGACTCAATGCTGAGAAACTACCACTAATTGTACCTGCTCTAAAGAACCCATAATCGCTCATCAATGTCACATTTCCCTGAACATTGTTGAACTGTATATCTGCATTCACCGCTTCAATATTGACTTCCGCATTGCCTTGAGTATTTGTTATATTAGCAAATTGATATTTCCCCTTATTGACATTCATTGTAATATCACAATTTAAGTCTCTATCAATGCTAAAATTACTATTATCCGCAGTAATTGTCAAATCATTCAATATATTGACATATCTAATTGTTGCGTCACCAGAATCATCATTGAGTAAAACATTAGCCACACTAATTTGTGGGTCGCCTACCGGCACTAATTCCGCTATTGACACTTGAGAAAAAGTTATTTCTCCGCTTCCACTATTTATTCTCAAATCAGTCAATTCATCAATAGTATTAGGTATCCATATATGAAAACCTGCTCCGCGGTTGAAATATGCTCCCTCTGGTTCAATAACTGTAAAAGTAACTACATTCTTTTCTTCGCTCTCGCCAGTCAAAGCCCTGCGTTCAGCCGTAACTGTGAATGAAGGCTCAGGCGAATCACTCTTAACAAATCCTGTAATTGCACGGCCAAATTCCACTCTAAAATATGTGACATTATTTTCTATGCCTGTAGCATCGTACATATTAACATCAATGTCCCAATGCCCCGCATTTATTTCTATGGCATCAACATTGCTCAAAATGTCGCCATCTAATCTAATTAAATTATCTAAGCCTACAACAGTCTCATCTTCTGCCACCACTTCATAGATAATCCCGTTATTATTCCCGTGATAAAATGAATAACCAAAAACCGATACATTAGGGAAAAAGAACATTATACCTATGAGTATTACGCCAACGCCTATGACAAGACCTAAAAATATCAATGTGTACACAAATATGCCTTTAATTATTGACATAATTCCTCCTAAAAGTAATCTATATTTTATTTATATAAAGTATATAATATTTTCACACAAAAATCAAGTTTTTATGTGAAATTCTTAAAAGATATAGATTTTGTATTTGCTTTTCGATTTTAAAATTATTTTATAGTTTCACGCTAAGTAATTAAAGTATGACTTAATTATATAAAAATAAATTAAAATTAATAATCAAATTTTACGCAAAATTGACAACAAATTTAACAATTAAAATTTTTCTTTAATTCTAAAAAATACCTTTTGAAAACAAAAGGTATAAATATTAACACATAAAATCGTCAAGTGATTTTTGTGGATTTGGTCTATTATTTTTATTTTGTTTAGTTGTTGTGACGATTTTAGGTTTTGCATAAAAATCTTTCATATACGCTGGTCTAAATTCCCCATTATTGCTAAAGTAGGCTTGAATTTGATTTTTCTCTTTTCTATCACACAAAGGAATTTGCATTTGTGGTTTTGCATTTAAAATGGCTTGTTCTTCATTGGTAAGTTTATACACATACATACCATTATCATTACTAATCATTGGGCGCATTGATGGTGCTTCATAAGCCCCACGAATAGCATCCATAAAAGCACATTGTATCTCATAGTCACTCATTTCTTTGTATTCACCATTTTGTATGCTCTTCTTTGTGCTGTCTAAAACATTGACATATTCATTGTCTTGCATATTAAGACTGCGACAAAAATCTTTTCTAATATTAATGACATTTTGTGTATTTTCTTTTGTAAGGGCATCTTTATAATTCAAAACTTCTTGAGATTTGTCTTCATACTCCCAATCCAAATTCAAGTTGCGTCTATTCATAAGGCATAAAACTATGGTATTAGGCGTAGCTACAATGGTGCTCTTATTAAACATAGCCGAATCAAATATTAAACTCATTGATGCCCCATTTTTGTAATCTGCCTTCACTTCGACACAATTAGCATAGTCATTAATATGCAAACGACTTGCATACCAAGTCAAATGATTGATAAAATCATCAAGTGGATCTTTGACATAACAAAGGGAATCTTCCCCATGTTTTAACATAACAACATTAAATATAGTATTCATAATTTTCTTCCTTTGTAAAAATTATAACACAAACATTTTAGTTCGTCAATATAGTTTTTATATTCTGCAATGTAAATTTTACTCAATTTTTATTGAATTGCTTAATTACCAATTATTAAGATATATACTGTAAATCAAAAATAGAAAATTCTACATCATAGTTAGATAAACCACTCGTATCTTTTTCTCCATTAACTTCTGGAGCATTAATATATTCACTTGTTCTATATCCCTTAAATTCCAAGTGTATGTGCATATTAGAATTGACAGCAATGCTTTGATTTATTCTCAATGTCACTCTCCTGCCCACTCTTTGTGATAAATCCGTCCTTTGGTCTTCAATAGTCAAATAAACATCTTCACCATAAGATATAGTCATCGACACCAAAAGTGTAAGGTCAGTAAATTCAGTATATAAACCAAAATATATAGATTCAATATCAATGTTTCTATCTAAATTTTGTGCATAAAAATCAATGTATTGAAAGCCTGCAGTATTACTTGTGTGTGGTTCTGCTCTAGCTAAATCTTTTAAGGTAAAATCTTGCATTGTACCTACGCCACTTTCATCCGCCTCAGACATTACAAATGCCCTAGCAGGAGATTCAAATAAATCTCTAAAATCTGTCCTAATGACTGCAGTATAAATAAGTAGAGCAATAATCAAAAGTACCATTATACCAAGTAGAACCAAAAAACGCACAGCACCTTTTTTTTGAATAAATCTATCCCAACCTTGCACTACTTTAACACTTAAGTTCTTCCACCAAGCCTTAAAAGTCATTTTTTCGGCGACTGCTGGTTGTCCATCATAAGTTTTACTCTCTATTTCGACAATTTTGCTAGATTTATAAACAGGCTCTTTATCTATCTTGACATTGTCAGTATTTTTAGTTTTGTCCACAGTGACATCACCACGCGAACGCTGTAATATTATAGGCTCACCGCTATTAACAATGCCATTCTGTACATTTTCTATATCTTGCTCTTCAACTTTCTCTACTTCTTGTATCTTTTGAATTTCATTATCAACATTTACTGTATTAATGTCAGCATCTAAATGTTCTTCTTCTCGCATCTTTTTAATGTCATCGTGCATAAATGCAAACATACTTTTTACACGCGTTGGACTCTTAATAATTGGGGTAATTTTTTTCTTCATCATAACTCCTAAGTTTTTTCTAGTTGTATTATAACACAAAAATTTCTTTTTTCACTAAAAAATACTAGCAAATATTTCTTTTATTCCATTAAAGAAGCGTTCCATATCCTTGCCATCGCCCTCTTCAACATTTTCGTGTGGTATGATATAATCTACTCTCCCTATAATATTGTCTACACTCTCACAGTATGGGGTGTCAGTATAACTATAACTGCGACAATCATCGGAATATTTCCTATTGTCCCCCATATAAAATATACAACCTTCTGGCACTGTAATTTGTGTTATGCCTATTTGGCTTTCTAATGAAGTACCAATGCCTCGAAATTTACTATTAGTAGTTTTGTCAAGATACTCTTCCGCTAATAATTCACCATTTCTATATACTTTAGTTTGCGTAAAGTCGGTATTATCTATTGTAATAGTATCGCCTGCTACGCCAATTAGTCGCTTAATAACATATTTTGTTTGCCCACTATTGTCAGTATGACTTATAACTATGATGTCATCTCGTTCGCCTTTTTGATAAGTATTGACATAGGCATAATCATACGCTTCATTGAGTTCATCATTTTGCGCATCTGCATTTATTGTAGGTTTCATACTAGGGCCTTCTACACCTGTATACAAATACACATTCTCAGCGAACATTCCTAAAAGCACAAAACCTGCTATAAATACAAATATCACTGCTAATACTATAGCAAGTGTTCTTGATTTGCGTTTATAGCGCCTTATATTTCCATTTTGTGCTTCTGCTTCTTTTTCAAGCATTACAGCACTTTCTTCAAAATTATCCATATTAACTCCAAATATTAATTATATACAAAAATGTGCATATTTACAACTAAAATAAGAAACTCCAAAAAATTGTATTTAATAATTTTGTGAATATATTATTCAAAAATTAACCAATAAGTGCAGGACAAAATGCCCTGCCACTTTAATAATCAACATACAGCCACGGCAACTGCGGTATGCTTTGTGTGAGAAATAGACAATAGCATATCTTGCTCAATGCCTTGATAATACACAAAAGGTTGACCATTTTCTCTGTGATTTATCTCTATACTTTTAAGAACTTGCAACCCTAAATTATTAAGCCCCATTGCCTTAAATACCGCTTCCTTGCCAGCATAAATTCCCGCTACCACTTCACGACGACGCTCTTTATTTGTAGACTTGTCCACATAATTTTTTTCGCTTTCGGTGAAGACTTTGTACAATTTGTCGGCGTCTATGTCTTCTATTTCAACAATATCTATACCTATGCCTTTCATCATTCATCCTCGCTAAAATTGAGTTTATTAAATGTGCGTCTTATGGTATCATAATCAAAGCCCTTAGACAACAAATAACGCTGTACTTTAGCCATGTTTTCTCTCGTTCGTTCATTGCTTCCCAATTTCTTTTGGGCAAAAGCAAAACAAATGTCATCTTGAGGTGCAATGTTATCTAACGCCTTGTCTATTATGTCTTTTTTGACGCCTTTCTCCATCAATTTTTGTCGCATTTTATATACGCCCATTTTATTTTGTCCGTATTCAACAAAAAAATTAGCAAGGTTCTCGTCTGATAAGTAATTGTATTCTTTGAGTTTATTTACCACATAATCTATAATCTTTTTGTCATACTTTCTTTCTCTTAAATATCTTCTAAGTTCACTTTCGGAACGATAAGAAGCAGTCAACCAATTAGTAGCCTTATTCAAAGCAAATGTACAAGCACTCTCGTAGCTTGCATTCTCTAAATGGTTATCATCAACTTCTCCCACAGATATAGAGTATTTAACTATTGCATCTGGCGTCAAACTGATGTTTTCGCCGTCTTCTGTAATGGCTATAAACTCTTTTTTGTTTTTCTTCATTTTTAGTTCTACTATAACCAATTTGTCACCTACATATAATCTCCTTGCAAACAAATTGTACTATAAATTTTACTTAAATTTATAAAAATTTATTGGCAAAAAGCAAATTTATTGAATATTGCAAAAATTAGGCAAGTCGTCTAAAATGGTTTTGTCTTTGACATACGCTTTGACTGTAAGTTCTTTCCCAAATTGTTTTGAATAAGTTAATGCCTTATTGTCTAAATACCTTATGAGTTTATCCGCATTTGATATTGAACAAGTGATATTGACTTGTTCCAAAATGTCCACATAGTGTGGTCTTAACAATTTAGCAGTGCCACCATAAGCACGAATTAAACCACTTGCCCCCAACTTGATGCCACCAAAATAGCGAACAATCGCCACGCCTACATTCATAAGTTCGTCATTAATAATGATATTCAAAATAGGCTTGCCCGCCGTCCCACTTGGTTCGCCATCGTCACTAGATTTTTGATATGTTTGCTTATTTTGTGTATATCTAAAAGCATAAGCAATGTGCCTAGCATCATTGTATTTTGCTTTCAAGGATTTCAACCACTCATTAAACTCTTCTTCACTATCTATATGACACCCTATTGCAATAAAGCGAGATTTTTTTATAGTTTCTTCTTCACTAACTTCACTATTAAATGTATACATAATTTATTATAGCATATTGATTTCGTTTTTCAAACCACATAGGCACAATAATTGTTTGTTGCATTATAATTTCCCTAACTTGACAATTATTTCATATTATGATAATATGGTAAAAAAGGAATACAATATGACAGAAACAGAGCAAGAATCTTTGATGTTTTATCTTATCAATGACGCATATTTAATCAATGCGTTACTCTGGGAAAACTTTGAAGATATAGAAAAAACTATAGATAATATAAACAATGATGGAATGCAAGTTATAAAAAACGCTACACAATATGGTTTTGACCATTATTTTAGTAGCGATAAAGAATTGTCAATCAAAAAATATAATTTGTATAAAAAACGCTTCCAACCTTTCTCAAATACATACACAAAACAAGACGCCTTAAATAGAGCATACCAAGACATTGAAAACATACAAAATATAATGCAACCACTTGACAAAGATTTAATACTCTATAGAAATATAAAACCACAATTTTGTAAAAATTACAAAAGCGGTGAAAAATTTGAACTACTAGGCTTCTCGTCTTGTAGTCTTGAAATGCACACTGCAGGGAATAAGCAATATGGTTCAAATGAAGATTGCATTTTAGCAAAAATTATAGTCCCTAAAAGTTTCCCTGCCATAAGAGTAGATTTAATGAAAGATATTAAAAACGAACCTGATGAAGTGATTTTACCACCTATGATTTGTAAAATTGACAAAGTATCACATAATGAAAATGATAAAGTAGCCTTAGAAATAACTTGTTTAGAACCAAAATACATAGATTTAAAATCAAAAAACAAATATGTAATTAAAGAAGATAAAAACAAAAATATAATTTTAACAAAATAATTATCATAATTTAAAACACACAAAAGTTAATTTTGTGCTTGGGAGTGTACACAAATTAATTTTCTAGGGAATTTCCCATCCCCTAGAACCCCAGTGCAAGGGCACTCGCCCTTGACCTATAGTCTTGGAGTGTGACATAGCCAACTTTAATACTAAAAACTTAAAATATATTTCTTAGTGCGTTATCACGCACTAAGTATAATATTTAAGTGTTTAAGTTATGCCAAATACCAACTAAAGACAATGCCGTACGCTAGTACTTTTGTGCTTTGAGAACAAATATTTTTTCACATTAAATGGAATTATTTGTTTCATATTAAAAAATTAATTATCATTAAGACTCTTTATCCATTTTTTGTTCTTAAACATATACAAGAAAAATGGCAATTTTATTAATTCTGGCAAGGCTATGAGAAAATAGATTAAATACACATTATTGGGAATATAAGCCGACAACACAAATAGTAATATGTACATTAAAGTAGACATTATTTCAAATCCAAGCAGAATTTTTGCTCGCCCACCATTATATAAAATGCTCGAATCTAAATGCCATACAACATAACGAATGAGATTGAGTACCCCATAGAGAATAAGCCCCACATAAGCCCCTTCCCTTATGTCTTCATTCATCAACAACACCAATGGATATGCAAGCGATAATAATACCACAAAAGAAAATGCCCATATCAATAAAACGCCCCAAAGTGATTGTTTCCCATTTTTGTACGCCGAATCAAATTCGTTCTGCCCCAAATATTTACAAATGCGAATACTTATAACGGTAGTAAATGCGTAATATATTCCATCAAATATAAAAATGATATTTTTGTAATACGAATATTGGTCAAATATTATGTGGCTGACATTCGCTAAGTACAAAGATATGAATATTATACCTATTTGCGACAATGCTTCAATTCCTAAAATTTGAGAGATGATAGCCCCTTCTTTAGAATTTAAACGCACGGAATTAACAGCAAACAAATTTATTTTAGCCACTTTATTTTTTAATAAGACAATCTGCGTATATATAAGCACGGCTATACAATACGCAAAATACACTCCACCAATAAAATAAAACGACATATTGCCCACAAAATAGGCAAGTAAAAATCCAATTACAATAATTGAACAGGTGAATATGGAATTAATAAGTGTAGCCTTATATTCTTCCAATTTTTTTAGTATGTTGCCTAAATACTCTTTGATGCCATTTAAGAACATATAACCAAGCATCATAAAATAAAAGCCTTTGTCTATTGTACTTGGCAAATTAAATAACTGTTCTAGCACAAAATTATTGAACACTGCAAGCAAAATACACACAAATAGCAATATGCCCATAACTGCATAAAGTCCGACTTTTGTGTAATTATTTATCTTTTCAGAATTATCATAGTTTTGATTTATGAAAAT
>CALWAB010000042.1 GCA_944372745.1 uncultured Clostridia bacterium
GCTACGATATTGGCAGTATTATAACACTTATTTATATTTGCCCCGCCATCCCCTACTATACCACCTGCTAAAACATCACTATTACTTTGTATGGTAATATCTCCACTTGTGTGGCAGTTCTCTATTGTCCCAGAACAGTATCCAATTATACCCCCTGCGTGAGTCTCATCACCATCTACATCAAAAGTAGTATTTGTCCAAGTGACACCCAAGTTTTTTATAGTGGTGTCATCTCCGCCATAACCTATTAGTCCTAAATATTGATATGGTGTATATAATGTAAATGCTTGGATAAATGCAATTGTGTGATTATTCCCATCAAATACTCCATTAAATGAATATACGTTTGCCCAAAATAGTGGAATAAACTCAGTTACACTAAGGTTTAAGTCTTTTGTCAATCTAAAGTGTGCATTGGATAGATATGGATATGTCCCTGCATAGTTTGAGTATGTTGACAACCAAATTAAATCTTGTTCATCTTCTATTAAATATGGACTCTCCTCTGTACCTTCTCCACTTAATTCTATGGTGGGTTCCAACATTTCCGTCTTAAATGTTGGATATCCTCCATTAACTATTTCCCATGTGGAATCAAAGTCCCAGAGTGCATACTTTGACCAAGGTATATTTGTATTATCTAAAGTAAAATTTGCAGAATCCTTTACTAAAGTAGATAAGTTCTCTACTTGTGTACCATTATAACCACTTGATGTAGAAGTGGCATAATCATAATAACAATTTACTAATGTCCACCTACCTATGCCATAAGTTGGTGCATTCTCTAAAGAGCCTGCTAAATTGAAACAATTTATTATTGAAGGGTTACTAGTATAAGCATAGACAATACCATATGTACCAATTGATTCTCCAGTACTCGTATTTGTGGCTTTAATTGTCCCAGTATTATAACAGTTAGCCACTAATGAAGAACCTGAAGTTATTCCCGCAACACAAGCATCTCTATTATTCTCAACGGAAATATCACCAGTATTATAACAATTAATGACTGAATCCGCATAGCCAATACCACTTACATAAATATTAGAATTTGCTGTAGCATTGCGTATGGCATAAATATTTGCATTTGAATAACATTTAGATACAATACTACCACCGAATCCAACTACTCCACCTACATCTAACCGCGATGTACCAGTATAATTTACACTTATACTGCCTTCTGTATGGCAGTTAGTTATTGTTGAACTACTCCTCCCCGCTATGCCACCTATGTAGGTTGAACCACTGGAAGTATTGGTAGCATTTAAGCCAAAGGTTGTACTGCCATCTCCCCCTGCCCAATTGATCCCTATATTTTGTATAACTGAACCACTATAGGCATAGCCAAATAAACTTGCATATTGAGAGTCTATAGTCACTGGCCTACTAAATGTAATTGTATGATTTCCACCATCAAATGTACTATAAAAGTAATTTGGATAGCTTGGCTCACCAATAGGAGTCCAAGTGGTCACATCTAGTGTAATATCTTGTGTGAGCAAGATATATTTAGGGTCACTTGAAGTACCCCAAGCACTTGAAAAATCTTGCCCGCTTGTTGTACTTTGGCGTTTTTCAGACAAGGCTATTAAGTCCTCTGCACTGCTTATGGTGTAGTCTGGGTTCTCTGCTGTGCCTATTGCCACTGCATTATTACCCTTAATGCCTAATTTTATATTCGTTGGATTCATTATGAGAAGCATTGACAAGCCCACCATAAACACCAAAAGCCACATCACCATTTGTAATGTAGCTATTTTAAATTTATTCAATTTTAAAACGCTGACTGCACTTCTATTTCTATTCTTTCTCATTGGTATACCACTCCTTTGTATGCACTTCCGTTTAGCATATTTATTTCGAGTAATTTGTGCATTTTTGTCTTTATTTATTTGTTTATAAGTACCATTTAAACCCGCATTGTCTTGCCAAGTTTCACTCTGCGTGCTGTAATGCTGTTCATACACTGCATTTATATTATGTGTATTTACTAATTGGAGTTTATTTGAATTATTAGTATTTAAATTATTGGTATTTGAATTTAATGTTTTATTTTCTAATGTACTTAATTTATAAGTTTCATTATTTTCATTGTAAGTAAATTCATTAGAACTACCTACCCCCCCCCCCCTACCATTTTTCTTTTGTCCATTTTCATATTTCTCGCTCCTTTTTCTCTCGTATTGTTACTTTTAGTATATCACATATCAAAAAATAAATGCAACTATATATTTCTACTTTTTACATTTGTTTTTTAACTATTATTATATTACAACATTGTATACCTTTATCCTATATCTTTATAACTTAACAATATTTTTAATTAAATACAAAATGAGTTATGCACATATTCACACCTATTCTGTGGAATATGACAATGCCATTTTTCAAATGATTAAACATACTATCTAATAATAGTTTAAAGTATGCAATTTAATTTGCTGTTTCTAAATAAAAAATTGCTACTTCGGCTAAAAACACACAATAACAAAGGTTATATACTTTCTTTATCACTCACGCTTCTATTTATGAGCAACAATACAAAAAATAACCTTATGCGTTTAACACATAAGGTTATTTATAAATATTTTATCATATTGCTATGCTTTAAAATATTTTTGGCTAAGTCACTCCATTTATTTAAATTGTAAATAAAGACTTTAAATACACTAAATTAAATAAATTTTCATTTGTCCCGCTTACGCTACTAACTGCAAATTGGGCATTGTGTAATTATCATTTTGTGACATAACATTACCACTATATATTGTACTATAAAGATTGCGTTTAAATTCCATTATATCTTGTTCAAATTGGTCATAGTATAATTGAATTGTTTCATTTATTTCTTCTTTAATTATTTGTGATTTATCTTTTACCATTTTTAAAAATTCTTCATCTGGATTAAAATCGCCAAGCATATTGTCATAATTCCCATTGATATCATCAATGATGATACTCACTGCGTCACATATCTTTTGGTCGAAATCGTTTTGCAATAATTCAAGGTTTGTGATAACTATATTCAAGTTATCTGCCAAATCTTTATATGAATTGTATTGACTATCTGCATTCATATCAGCTTGAGTTTGTTCCCAAATATTTTCATATTCATTATTTAAATTATACTCGTACTTTTGATTTTCAATACTATCATAATTGACATAAATCTTTATTAAATCTATAATATTTTTATTGTCAATACTATCTTCGCTACAAGCATATTTAAGTGCTACCGAATCTACTAAACCGTTTCTACCACTAAAAGTACAAGATAATTCATAATTGCCCCCCAATTTCTCTTGAGCGTTATTCATACTACTATAAATGCTATTCTTTTTATTGTGCTCAACGCTAGAATCTACAACAGTCGCAATATTAATTGCATCCCCCTCGGCAATCATTCCTAATTCTTCTGCATTCTGCACGACATCAACAATGGCATCGTCCACATTTTCATCTACATAATCACATCCAAGCAATAAAATTTGTGCCTCTGGATTGAGTGCTTGTTGAGATACAACAGTATTATCCTTCGCAACAAACTGTACTTGTGAACCAAGCTCAAGCAAAATATAAGAAGTTGTACTTGAATTCCTTGGCAATGCAAATATCACACTTGTACAAGTGACCGCCAATAGAAAGCACGCCATAACAGGTGTAAGCACCTTAAATAAAGTTCTTTTGTATAAAGGAATTTTCGCCTTTGCTTTCACTTCAATGCCACACTGTGCTTTAATGGCTTTGAGCATATCCGCATTAGGTTCTATGTCGTTAATTCGCTTTTTTATAAGTCTAATTATTTTCATAGTTTTCCTCCTTTAATGATTTTTTCAATTTTTTGAGTGCTTGCTGATAACGCCAAGTGACAGTATTGATATTGCTGTCTAGCATTTCGGCAATCTCTCTACGCTTATAACCCTTCACAAGCGACAAAGTGAGAATTTCATATTCTTGTTCAGACAATATTTCCCTACAGTCTGCAAGTATGTCACAATCCGAATGTGGCTCTAGGTTCTTATCGCCTATCATTATCTCCACCTTGTCATCATCAATGTCGACCGTTGTACATTGCTTTTTCAATATATTTAGTGCTTTGTTCTTCACTATTGTGTACATATAACTCAGCACATTGCTCTCTAAATCTATTTTATCCAAATTGCGATATAATGCCAAGTACGCTTCTTGTACCGCTTCTTCAGTCAAGTCCTTTCGCCTTAGCACGCCATACGCCACAGTGTACAATAGCCGATAGGTTTGCGTATAAAAATCGTCAAATACCGCAAGATTCCCTTCTTTCATCTTAGAAAGCAGGTCCGTAATCTTGTTTTGCATAAATATTCCTTAATCTCATTAAATTAGTGTAAAATTTATCCTATATTATCACACTTTTACAAATTATACAATATATTTGCTATTTTTGTTGGCATTTATATTATATTAATTTATATACAAGGACAGGCGTCCTTGACCTGTGGTCTTGG
>CALWAB010000043.1 GCA_944372745.1 uncultured Clostridia bacterium
ACTCAATATGGTAGAATGTGGCTTCGCTCCAAAGGCATAAAACTCTACAATTTTGATTTAAAAAGCGAAAAAATGCAAGATTTAGAAAAATGATAATTTACAAAAATATAAAGAATGCTAAGTAAAAATAACACCTTTACTTAGCATTTTTCTTTATATAACTATCATTTTTAACTTTTGAATTGAATTAAATCATTTTAAATAACAATACTATTATTTCCTTGTTGTAGTTTTTGCTCTTTTTACTCGCATTTTGTTTTTTATTGGGGGACAAATATTTATATCTATTTACTAAATACCCCCCCCCCCCCTAGCATTTTTCTCTCGTTCATTTTCAATTTCTCCTTAAGTATTTAGTTTACACTTTCATTTTAACACATTGTTTTATTATTAGCAATTATTTTGCATATAATTGCGAAATTAATTATATTTTTTATAATTATTTATAAATAATATGTGTTCTTTGTTTTAAAGGGATGTAATAAATAAAAAGGCATTTAAAATATCACTTAAACAGAATAATTTCAATATTGTACCCACCCAAAATTATAAAACTTAAAAATGTATATAGTGATTTTGAAAAACAACTATATACATTTAATAAAATTAGCGAAAAGAGTGCTAAAATTTTTGTATAGGACAATGAAAAAACATAAATCTTCTAAAATATTTCTTAAAATACATTATAATTCGTTAAAATTAACTCCATATTATAGACGAATATTTTTATAAGCACCTAAAACAACTAACATAATCTATTTTGTCTTATTTGCCACAATCATATCAAATGTCGTAGGTGTTTTTACTTGAAAGACTTAGTTTATAGAAAATATAAAATCTACGCCACAAAATTTTTACAAATACTATACACACTAACTTAATTTAAAACTAAGACTATGCGACATAATCCATTTATATGTTGTAGGCGTTTCCCACCAGCATTTAATATTATATTTATCATTCTGTAGTTTGACAATTCTATTTCAAATTTAAAGGCAACAATGCCTTTTCGTTCCGCTATATCTACAAGTTTAGAAAACAAAAATTTGCCATAGCCATTTGACCTATATTCTTCACTGACATATATTTCTATTGGATTAATATCGCAATTTTTGATATAACCATAGCCAATTTGTTTATCCCCATCCATAAGTGCATACTTTGTGGCATTAACTATATTTAAATTTTTCAATTCTATTATTTCCATTGTAATTCCATATTCCCTTTTTCTTTATTTTGTTCAATTAGTTTTTTGTCGTTAGAATTATAATGCTCTGGATTTTCTATCCATTTGTGATAATACTTTTTGAATGATTCATAACTTTGTAATTTTGATAAATTGTAGTCAATATCATCCATTACATTAAAATCATTACCATATTCTTCTACAAACTCACTGATTTGGTTGTCTAAAAATTGGACTAATTGTTCATCGGTCATTACTTTTTTCGCTTTTATATCTCCAACACTTTGGACTACAGTATTCCCTGTAAAATTCCAATTTTCGTCGCGATCAAGGTATAAATCAAATTTTATATCTTGATAAGGCTGAATTATCTTTAAGATACTAGCGGTATAAGTTTTAGTATAATCAATTTCATAGACATAAGCTTCTATGGTATATTTCTCACGAAGTGCTTGACGACCTTTTTCGTCATCTTTATCTAACATAGAAAGTTCTTTGAGATAGTGTGCCTTCAAGACATTATACCTATGAAGTCCATTGCCACCTATAACATACTTGCCTTCATCCGCTTCTTCCAGCCTTAATGGTTCGCTTTTGAAACTATCTGCCAATTTGTCCATAACTTCTTCAGTCGAATAGTCTAGCATTGACAAACTGCGTATTTTATAGCCATCGCCTTTCTCATCAAAAAAATTTGACATTAGCATAAAATTATTACAATGGTACTCATACACACCATAGTAATTCTCAATTGAATCATTCTCAATTGAATTTCCTCCATCGTATTCGAACTCACGTTTTAAGTGAGAATACCTATAACCCAAAATGTCAGCTATAGAAACCTTCTTTAACACTTCATCAGGTTTTGATATTCTATTTTCATAAATAATAGGATTGATGTCTTTAGCTGACAACACTACTTTTTCACGCAATTGGGCAATTTTCTTTAAATCAATATTTTGTTTCTCTATAAAATTATCAATAGTTGCACTCATAATATAATTATTATATCTAATTTTCAATAATTAGTCAATTATATATTTTTATCACTTAAAAAATTATTCATTCAATTTGGCATTGCAACTCTATTTCTCTTATCTCAAATGAAAATTATTTATAAAACATATAATACACATATTTCGAGTTTTTAATTTTTATTTGATTTACCACTTGCAAAAATGTAGGTTATATGATAAAATATTTTAACTTAATTGCAAGAATTGTATATCTTAATTGTGATTTAACGAAAGTGTACTCTATTTTATTAAACAATTTAATTATTTATAATTGCAAAAAAAAATATTGCTTATACACATTTCCACACTTTTTATTCACATTAAGTACACACCTTGCGTTTTTATTTGGAGGGAAATATGATTACTATATCAAATCTTGAATTGCGTTTTGGTGGGCAACTATTATTTCAAGATGTAAATCTTAAGTTTGTCGCGGGCAACTGCTATGGCATCATTGGGGCTAATGGTGCTGGGAAGTCCACATTTTTAAAAATCATTTCAGGCGAGATAGACAGTTATAAGGGCAATGTGGAGATTGACGAAAAGTGCAGAATGAGTGTACTTCAACAAGACCACTTTAAATACGATGACTACACCGTGCTTGACACAGTCATTATGGGCAACAAAAAATTGTATGACATTATGAAAGAAAAAGATGCCCTTTATGCAAAACCTGATTTTAGCGAAGAAGATGGTATGCGTGCTGCCGACCTTGAAGCAGAATTTGCTGAAATGAATGGTTGGGACGCTGAAACTGAAGTCGCACAATTACTCAATGGCTTAGGCTTAAATGATTCCATTCTCTACACTGAAATGAAAAATTTAAAAGAGAGTGAAAAGGTCAAAATTTTACTTGCTCAAGCCCTATTTGGCACGCCAGACATACTACTACTTGACGAACCTACAAATGGTCTTGACATAAAATCTGTCGAATGGCTTGAAGATTTCCTTATAAACTTCCAAGGCACAGTCATTGTGGTATCCCACGACCGCCATTTCTTAAATACCGTATGCACTCACACGGTCGACATAGACTATGGCAGAATTACTATTTATGCTGGAAACTATGATTTCTGGTATCAAAGTAGCCAATTAAATCAACAGTTGATGAAAAATCAAAACAAGAAAAAAGAAGAAAAAATTGCGGAACTCAAGGCATTCATTCAACGCTTCTCTGCGAACAAGAGTAAATCAAAACAAGCAACTTCTAGAAAGAAAATACTTGAAAAGATTCAAATTGAAGAAATGCCTGCATCCAATAGAAAGTACCCTTATGTCAACTTTAAGGCTGAGAAACCACTTTCTAAGGAAGTTCTCCAAGCAAACAATTTGACAGTCTACAATGACGAAGGCAAGCCTATCATTAACAACGCTGAATTTCGCATTAATAAGGAAGATAAAATCGCGGTACTTGGAGATGATTTGGCTGTAACTGCATTCTTTAAAGCTCTCGCTGGCGAAAGCAAATATGACGGTTCTATTTCTAAGGGTGCTAATACAAAAATGTCATATCTTCCTAATGATAAAAACTCATATTTTGAATGCGATTTAAATATTATCAACTGGCTAGGACAATTCACAAAAGAAACGGACGAAACATTTATAAGAAGTTTTCTAGGTAGAATGCTTTTCACAGGTGAAGACGGATTAAAGAAAGTCAAGGTGCTTTCTGGTGGTGAAAAGGTGCGTTGTATGTTATCAAAGATGATGCTTGAGGCAGGCAATTTCTTAATGCTCGACCAACCTACAAACCACTTGGACCTTGAGAGCATCACTGCCCTTAACAATGCACTCATTGATTTTGATGGCGTAGTTGTATTCGCTTCACACGACCACGAATTTTTGTCAAGTATTGCAAACCGCCTATTCATAATCAAAGACGGAAAACTCATTGACCGTATGGAAACTTATGAAGAATATATCAATAAAAATGAATAGATTAATATTAAAAAACACTTTAATTTGTTGACACAATTAAAGTGTTGAGAGTGTAGACAAATGAATTTTCTAGGAGATTTCCCATCCCTTTAGTATGAGGGGAACTACCCGTTCCCCTTCACTCCTTTAGGGCAGGATAGCATCCTGCACCTGTGGTCTTAGTTGGTACTAGTACTTACTTTATAAGTTCTTTCAAAGCAGTGACTAATGCCGTACGCTAGTACCCTTGACCTGTGGTCTTGGAAGGTGCCACTAGCCAACCTTAATACATAAAAACAACAATCAAATATATCTTTGTGCTAACGCACAAAGTATAATTATTAGTACTTAAGTTGTGCCTAGGTACTCAACAAGACCACGCCATGGTGGGGCATCCCCCCTCTAGGGTTTTAGGGGATGAAGTCCCCTAAAAATAATTTGTCTAAACTTAATAAAAATACTTTTTGCTAATTGCAAAAAGTATTTTTCAATTTATAAATTAAATTACAACTTTTGTGCGACATCCCACGCACGCCAAATGACAGTTCGCAAATTGCCAACTTTGTATGCGTCACCAACTATATGAATATGTTTGCCTTCATTTGCAATAGGTGCTGGATTGTAGCCAATAGACACAATTACTGCATCCTTCTTAACTTCCGTTTCCTTGCCGTCTTTATCTACAATTATGACGGAATCATCTTTAATTTCTTTTACGCCACTTTCCAAGTACACAGGCACTTGTTTCCACTTGAAGTAATCTCTCAAATATGAAGAATTGGCAAGGCAAAGACCACTAACTGCCATTAAATCATTTTTCATTTCCACAATAACTGGATGCTTTCCGTGTTTATGCAAATCGTATGCTATTTCACACCCTGTCAAGCCCCCGCCAATGATGATAACATTGTCGCCCACTTCGTTATTGCCACTCAAGTAGTCAACTGCTTCTATGCTGTTTTCAATTCCCTTGATATTCAAATGTTTAGGCTTTGAACCAGTAGCGATGACTATCTCATCTGCATCGAGTTTTGATATGTCCGTTATTTCTGTATTGTATTTGACTTCTATATTTAATTTCTCAATTTGTCTTTTATAATACTCTATAAGTTCGCGGTCTTTTTCTTTAAAATCAAAGACTGATGCCGGCACAAACACGCCACCCAAACTATTCGTTTTCTCATAGATTGTCACTTTATGCCCACGAAGTGTTGCCACTCTTGCGACTTCCATTCCGCCAATTCCACCGCCGACGACTGCTATTTTTTTAGGTTTATCGGTAGGAACTATTGCATATTTTTTTGACTGCATAGTCTGTGGATTCAAAGCACACCTTGACATATGCTTGACATCATCAAAAGGTTGGTCATTTGCCACGCCTTTATAATGCGACATCGTAAAGCAAGCATTGTGA
>CALWAB010000044.1 GCA_944372745.1 uncultured Clostridia bacterium
ATTTTGTAGTTGTAATCTGGGTCATCCAAATGTTCTTTTTGACTCGTAATAGCATTATTGCCTACTACACTGTCAAAAATGTCAATGTACTTATTCAAAATTTCAACATTTTGCTCTTGTTCTATAGTCGCCACTTGTGAAGGTGCATCGTTTGCGTACACTTGTGCGGTTGTAGCACTATTAAGGTCGTTCAAAAATGCACCTGCGGTCGCACCAGCAAAACCAAAGGCATCAGTTGATGTGCTGAATGTTGCATTGCTCTTCTCGCCACAGCCTGATAATACTAGGCAAGTAATAGCAAAACAAAACGCCATTATGAGTGATATTGTGATTGTCTTGATACTTCTTGTCATAATTTTTACCTCCGCTATTATTATACAATATAAATGCTTTTAATTCAACTAAATGAAGCAACAACTTAAAACTTAAGTTTGAGAGTAAAGACAAGTGTGTTTTCTAGGGGATTTTCCATCCCTTTGATGCCCTAGTACAAGAACAAGGGTGCTAGGGGATGGAAAATCCCCTAGATTCAAACACCAAGAAATGAAGGGGAACGGGTAGTTCCCTTTCGTGCTTGTTATTATAAATTTGCACTTACTATATCTTTGAGAGCATCAAAGTAAGTTATTTTCTTGACATCAGTGCTTGCCACAATGTCAATTTCTTTTAATACAACATTATCTTTTAGCACATACGCCGTGCCAATTTTATCGCCTTTCTTGAGTGGTGCGGAAATATTATCATTGTATTCAATCTTTGTCGTGATATTTTCTTCACTCCCTTTCTTAACCACACAACTGTAGCCTTCGCTGATTTCTGGCGTCATTTCTCTAATGCGACTCTTAGCCACTTGTATTGGCTCTAATTCTTGCCCTGCCACATAAATTTTCTTATTCTCATAATTTGCATACGCCCAATCAAGCAAACTTGCACTTTCACTAAAACGCTTTGCCCCACTTTCCGCACCTATTACTACTGCTATAATTCTCATATCGTTTTTATTTGCTGATGCGGCAATGCAATACCCTGCTTCACTTGTGCTACCAGTTTTACCAGCATCGCAACCTTTGTAGTAACGAATGAGTTTATTAGTATTTGTGAGCCCTGTCACACGCCCAGACGGATGAACAAGGTCTTGCATCCATATTGTGCTGTACTTATAATACAAATCGTGTTTCAAAACTTCCCTGAGAAGTTTGCCCACATCTTCGGCACAAGAATAGCCATCCACTGCTGGAAGCCCTGTCGCGTTGGCGTAATTGGTATTATTCATTCCCAATTCGCTAGCGCGCGCGTTCATTTTGTTTACAAAATCTTGTTCGCTACCTGAGATTGTTTCAGCGAGTGCTACACTCGCATCATTTGCAGATGCAACAATCGTACTTTTGAGCAAATCTTCCACACTGTAATCGCTGCCTGCATCCAAGAAAACTTGCGAACCGCCCATTCCTGCGGCATTCTTTGACACTGTAATCATTTGGTCTAACTGCAATGTACCATTGTCAATGCTTTCCATAGTCAAAAGCACAGTCATCAATTTCACCATACTTGCTATAGGCAAGCGTTTGTCTTGATTTTTTGCGAGCAAAATGTCGCCACTGCCATAGTCAATGACAACTGCTGACTTAGCGGTCAATGAGTCCACTAGGCTTTCCGCTGTCACACTTGTGATGACTGGCAAATGCGAAATAAACAAATGTAAGCCCAAAATGGCGGTCAAAAATGTTATTATTAATCTTTTCATAATTTCTCCTTTTTGTCTAAAGCCTAGAACTTGTCGACAATGTCCTTTATTTTATTGATAATTGCGTCTGATTCAACTTCTTCCATAGCAAGTATATCCGTTTCAAACAAGAGTTTGTCATCTAAATAAACGCGTGCAGTCCCCACTTTCTCTTCCGCTTTAATAGGGGCGATAAGTTGATTAGGCAAATCATAATCTACGCTGACCCTTGCTTGTTCTTCGCTTGTCATTGGATATGTGAATCCCACTGGGTTATAAACACGCACCTTATTTTTTTCACCGTCAACAACTGGAATATTGCAGATAAAGTGATAAGGAGACAACAGCTCAGCATTATGATAAGTCTTAAATGCACTATTTAATAAGTTTGCACTTTCTTCAAACATTGGTCCACAATTTAAGACCACGCAAACGATTGTCATTCCATCCCTTTCGACAGCAGACACAAGGCATCTACCTGCTTTACTTGTAAATCCTGTTTTGACACCTATACACCCTTCTAACGAATTTAAAAGCCTATTCTTATTCACCAAATACCTTGTGCCTGTTTCTCCACCACTGATTTTAATATTCTTAGTGGACACAATTTCTTTGAAAGTTTCATTTTGCAATGCCTTTGTTGTGATGAGTGCTAAGTCATAAGCGGTGGTATAATGCTCGTCTGCATCAAGTCCGTGAGGATTTACAAAGTGGCTATTTTTTGCTCCACATTCTTCGGCAGTCTTATTCATCATTTCGGCAAATTCTTCTATGCTATCGGCACAGTGAAGAGCAAGTGCTACGCTAGCATCATTGCCTGAACGCAACATAAGTCCATAGAGTAATTCGCGTGCAGTTAAAACTTCGCCACGCCTTAAGTATATGCTTGTACCTTCTACGCCTACTGCCTTATCACTTATTTTAAAGGGTTTATCCAAGTCGTCACAATTATTTATGACTGTTAAAGCAGTGACAATCTTTGTCGTGCTAGCCATTTTGAGTTGTTTGTCCATATTTTGACTTGCAAGAACTCGCCCTGTTTTCATTTCAAGCACAGCCATACCAGAGGCGGAACAACTGACGCCTAAACCGTCTGCGTGTGCTACGACTCTAGGTGTAAGCCCACCGACTAAAAATGTGACAATCAAAAAGGCAAGTATCAATAGCGTGAGTATTTTCTTTAATTTAGTTTTCATCTTTGTTATGCTCCTTAACCACTTCTTCCTTTGCTTTTGACTCTGCTATATTGCTTTTGGCTTGCGTTTTTAAGTATGTTTTTGCTAAATCTGATACGATTTCGACAAGTTTTTTATATGCTGGTTCTTCTTGTATGCCAATGAGTTGAAACGCCCCTTCCTTACCCACCAAAAAACCTATAGGTTTCACTGAAAAGCCTGCACCCGAACCACCTGAAAATGGATAGCCTGCAGATTTTTTATGATTACACGGCACGGTGTATTCGCCACCGCCCGCGACAAAACCGACCGACACTTTAGTAATAGGTATTATGACGCTTCCGTCATCTAGTCCTACTGGGTCGCCCATAACTGTATCAACATCTATAATGCTTTTTAGATTGCCCATTGCCTGCTCAAGTATTCTAGACACAGGGTCATCTACTATGTTTTCGTCCTCTTTCACTTTGACCTCCGTAATTTCCAATTTTTTCTAGTGTGCCTAAAATAAAAAAAATTATACACATTTTTTGTGCATAATCTTTTGTGTGCAAGTGCTTAATGAATATATAGGGGATTCCCCATCCCCTTTTAGAAATGTAGGTGGATTTCATCCACTAGGATTTGAAAGGGAACTACCCGTTCCCCTTCACCCTTTAGGGCAGGACAAGGGTGATGCCACCCTATGGCGTGGTCTTAGTTGGTACTAGTACCTACTTTGTAGGTTCTCTCAAAGCGGTGACCAACGCCGTACGCAAGTACCCTGCACCTGTGGTCTTGGAAAGTGACAATAGCCAAGCCCAGTACTTAAAAACTTAAAATATATTTCTTAGTGTGTTTCACACACTAAGTATCTTATTTAAGTACTAATTGTGTCTAGATGCTCAACTAAAGACCACTGCCGTACGCCAGTACTTTTGTGCTTCAACAAGCAAAAATATAATTTATTAAGCTCTAAAAAATGTACTTAGTGCTTATCAAAGCACTAAGTATAAGCACAACACTAATGGTCTTTTGCAAGCACTTAAGTACGATTTAAGTACTTAAATAATATACTTTGTGCGTTAGCACAAAAATATATAATTTTAAATTTTAAGCACTATAGTGGGCTAGTGCAACTTCAAAAGACCACAGGTGCAGTTGACTATAGTACTGCATTGCTCACTGTTTTGAGAATCTACAAAGTAAGTGCTAGTACCAACCAAGACCACGCCGTGGTGGGGCATCCCATCCCTAAGGGGTGAAGGGGAACGGGTAGTTCCCTTCCAAATCTTAGGAGATGAGAAATCTCCAATACGAATGTAGCATAAATTAATAAAACACTTTGAAAATCGACAACTTTGTGATATAATAATTATTACTATTCGTTGCAATTTGCAACACATAAAAGGACAAAATAAATGGCAAAAATGAGAGTGAGTATATTGGGCAGTGGTTCAAAAGGCAACTGCACTTTGATAGAAACGGACAACACAAAAATTATGATAGACTGCGGTTTTTCTGCTCGTGAAACTGTAAAACGCTTACAGCAATTAGGCGTAAACCCAGAAGAAATAAACGGAATATTACTCACTCACGAACATAAAGACCACACGCTTGGGCTTGAAAATTTTGCCAGCAAATTTAATGTACCTGTTTTTGCAAACTCTTTGACACTTCAAGAATACGAACGCGGTGGTTTAACAAAGCACATTGAGCTCAATGACATAATGACACAAGACTTTTATTTCCGCGAACTTACCATAGCCCCATTTGATGTGTCACACGATGCAAAACACTGTAATGGATACAGCATTTATTGTGAAGGCGAAAAATTTAGCCTTGCTACAGATTTAGGCTTCATTGATGATAAGATTATAGAGAGCCTACAAGGAAGCGACACTATAGTCCTTGAGAGCAATCACGACCCACAAATGTTAAAAAATAATCCGCACTACCCACAAGTCCTTAAAGAAAGAATACTCGGCAGACGCGGACATTTATCAAATACTGATTGTGCCAATGCGATACTTAATCTTGCAAAAAGTGGTACTAGAAATTTCATTCTAGCCCACTTATCTAAAGAGAATAACACTCCACTACTTGCTAAATCTATTACAGAAACTCAACTCATCAACAATGGTGCAGACACAACTCACGACATAACAATAAATGTTGCACCACAAGACTTTGTTTTTAAGGGATGACACTCATAATAGTATCATCCCTTAATTTTTATAGGAGAATACCGTTCCTTTGTGTCTAGGGGATTTCACATCCTGTAAAAATTTGTAGGTGGATTTCATCCCCCTACAACCCCTAGAGGTGGGATGCCCCACCATGGCGTGGTCTTGGGAAGTGACACTAGCCTACTTTAGTACTTAAAAACTTAAAAATATATTTCTTAGTGTGTTAACACACACTAAGTATATTATTTAAGTACTAATTTGTGACTAGGTACTACCCAAAGACCACTGCCGTACGCCAG
>CALWAB010000045.1 GCA_944372745.1 uncultured Clostridia bacterium
TTTTTTGTATATTTAGCGTCTAAAATAGTGCATTATACTATTTAAATAGTGTACTATTCTTAGTAAATTTTAAAAATTATTCTCTTACAACTTCCTTTGTGCGTTTAGACAAATCTTGATAAATTTCTTCATAATTATGCCATTTATCTCTACAATTTGTATAGGTTTTAGGTAATTGGCTTTCTATAAATTGCTTAAATTTGTTTTTTTGAACAACAGCAATGAATTTTTGTGCGAAAGTTTTGGTGTTTTCTTTAATTAAATTATTTTCTATGCTTTTTTCATCGTATACAAGGTTTGTCGAATTTGTATTGACGCTGAAGCAAAGGGTAATAATATCGTTTTTCGTTTGAATATTTTGTGGTAATTTATTACCAAATATGCGTATAAATTCTTTTTGACTGCTAATGTAATCTAATATTTTTGCATTTTCTTTATTGTTTCGATAAGAAAGATTAATGAATAATCCATCATCAGTTTTATCAAATGCAAACAAAAATTTATGACCATCTATTAATATGCCATTGCCTTGCCCAGTAATAAAAATTATGTCGTTTAATTTGTCATTGTTTAATTTTGTTGTATCTATGTCAGTAAAATAAGAATAGTATTCGTTAATTTTTTTTAAATACTTAATAAATCCTTCTTTTGTATAACTAAATTTGTGATCATCATCCCATTGGGGCGGGTCATCACCATTATCTGCTTTCATATTCTAATTTCCTTTTTTATATTATACCATAATTTAATTGCTCTGTCAAATTAATTATTATATTAACTAGTTTAGTTGATAGTAGATGTGTATATGTCAAAAATGTTATTAAATTAATATTTTGAATATTGACAACTTTATAAAAGTATTATATAATAAGTGCATTAAAAGGAGAACAAAATAAATGATTGTAGGAAAATACAATTTTGATAGATTAAATGATTTTGACCAAGTATGCTTGTGCTGTGTTTTGAGAAATCGTGCAAAGAGTATAAATATGGTTTCGCCAGTGGCATACACACAAAAAATGTGGACAAATTCAATTGAAGATGGTTTCAAATTGACTGAAGACGGTCGCAAGTTTTTGAGATTTTGTAAGAAAGCAGAAAATAAACTTATCAATAAAGAGGCAGATATTGAATATAGTCGTGCCTTTGATGCGGTTATCAACGAATCACGCAAATGTGGAAAACAAGGTATGATAGAAAAGTTCTTGTATTACACAGAAATGGATTTTGATACAGCAAAATCACAAGGGGATGTAATTAAACAAGACGATATGTGGAAATTAACTGAAACAGCTCAAGATATATTACTTATAAAAAGTATATTAGGGACTACTAATGGCTTATTTGAAGATGAAGTTAAGCAGAGCAATGTCAAATTAGAATGTTACTTAGATAGATAATATAAAATAATTTATTTCATTACTTAATTACTTGGCTTAATTCAAAGTATATGATATAAAAGGAGTAAAAGTATGTTGACAAAAAGAAACTTTGAAAAAATGAGCGATTTTGAACAAGTTTGGTTGTGCCAGTTGATGAAGCACAGGGCACTATATTTGGAATTAAATTCTCAAATTTTAAATTCAAAGATGTGGTCATATTCTTTAGAGGATGGACCTAAATTAACTGATGAAGGCAAACAATTTTTAAATTATTGCAAAAAAGAACAAAATTCACTTTTTGGCAAAAATAAGGATATTGATTATAATAAAGCGTACGATACCATTGTTAAAGAAAGGGATAGATGTCCGCAAGATGATTTGTTAGGAAAATTTTTGTATTACGAGAAGATGGATATTGAAGAAGCTAAGATAAATGATGTTTTTGAAGAAACAAAAGATGGCTTAAAACTTACTGATAATGCCCAACAACTTTTACTTAAGGATGTAGGTAAAAAAGCTATATTTGAAATGTATGGACCTAGATACTTGAGTGGTAGGTGGGTAGATAATGAAACAACCAATGATAACGCATACTCAAAGTAATAAGTAAGGGATAATTTATTTTATATGAGTAGTCTCATTTTTTAAAAGATTTACTAAAAAAATTTAATAATAAAACTTATTTGAGTTAATGAACAAAGTAATGTTAAGAAATTTAAAAAACAAGGAAGAAAAATAGATAAAAATATGCTTTAAAGTGTTTGTCTATTTTCTTTTTTTATGATAAAATACACTATAGCATTTTTGCTAGTGCTATTAAAAAAATAGTACCAATATTTTTTGCCTTTTCTTTGTATACTGAATGATATTTGCAATTTAAGGGCAATATAATTATAATACCGTAAAAATATTTGGAGGAATGATGGATAATCAAGATAATAGAAATCAAGGGAACAATGGTCAGCATCCTTCTCAAAAGCCTTCTTCAAAAGGTCGTTTTTGGCTATGGGCAGTGTTGATTATACTTGTAGTTCTTTTGATTGTGTACATTGTAGGACTCGGTAATAGAATTGAGCGTATCTCGTACACGGAATTTCAAGAAAAAGTTATCGCAGGCGAAGTCGCAGAAATTTCTACCATTGGAAATGATGCATACATTTTGCTCGTAGGTAGTGAAATAAATCCTGATGATTTCCCTAGTAGAGCAGACTATCAATTCACTTTTATAAATAGTGACCAATTAATTCAATTTATTGACGATTACAATAATGGTCGTCTAGACGGACAAACAGCAGCACCAGAGACCAAAATTGATGTCAATTATGATGTAGCACAAACGAGTTGGGTAACTGTATTATTACAATTTTTACCTTTAATTATTGTCATTATACTGGGCATATTTTTGTTCAAAAGTATGATGGGGGCAAGCGGAAGAAATATGGGCTTTGGCAAGACAAAAGCTGTACTTGGCGAGAATGTCAAAGTTCGCTTCAGTGATGTAGCAGGCAGTGAAGAAGAAAAGGCTGAAATGCAAGAATTAGTAGAATTCTTGAAGAACCCTAGGAAATTCACACGCTTAGGTGCACGCATTCCAAAGGGCGTATTGCTAGTAGGTCCACCGGGCACAGGTAAGACAATGCTTGCTAAGGCAATAGCAGGGGAAAGTAATGTCCCATTCTACAGTATCAGCGGTTCAGACTTTGTGGAAATGTTTGTCGGCGTTGGTGCTTCAAGAGTGAGAGACCTATTTGACCAAGCGAAACGCAATGCCCCTTGCCTTGTATTCATAGACGAAATTGACGCAGTAGGGCGTCAGCGTGGTGCAGGTTTAGGCGGTGGTAATGACGAAAGAGAGCAAACACTTAACCAATTACTTGTGCAAATGGATGGTTTTAGTGGGAATGAAGGTGTCATAGTCATAGCAGCAACAAATAGACCTGATGTACTAGACCCAGCACTTTTGAGAGCGGGAAGATTTGATAGACAAATTGTTGTCAATAAGCCTGATGTGTCAGGGCGTGAAAAAATCTTACAAGTTCATTCAAAGAATAAACCACTCGCTGATGATGTTGATTTTAAAGCAATTGCAAAAATCACAGTTGGCTTTACAGGGGCAGACCTTGCTAATGTTATGAATGAAGCAGCGATTTTGGCTGCACGCAATGATAGAACATTGATTACAATGAATGACATAAATGAAGCCATTGCAAAAGTACAATTAGGACCTCAAAAACGCAGTGTAGTAACAACACCAGATGATACAAAGCGTACTGCTTATCATGAATCAGGTCACGCTATTGTGGCTTATGTACTCAAAGGTGACCAGAAAGTGCACGAAATATCAATTATACAACGCGGTATGGCATTAGGTTATACATTGACACGCAATAAAATTGATAGTAATTCTATGTCGTATGAACAACTTTGCAATGAAATTGCTTATGCGGCTGGTGGCCGTTGTGCTGAAGAATTGATATTCGGTGAAAAGAGTGTGGGGGCAAGCAACGACATTAAACAAATGACTAATATTGCGCGTGCAATGGTTACAGAATATGGTATGAGTCCTAAATTTGGTATGATGTACCTTGGTAGTGATTCAGAATTGTTCTTAGGAAAAGATTACCAATCACATGTTGCATACAGTGAAAAGATTGCAGGCGAAATAGACGAAGAAGTTAAACGCCTTATCAAAGAAAATTATGATAGAGCAATGAAGGCACTAAAAGAAAATATAGATAAACTCAATGTAATGGCACATATTTTGATTGAAAAAGAAACAATTTATTCAGAAGATGTAGACTTAATTATGAGTGGTGCTACTGCTGAAGAAGTCATTAAGAAAATGGACGAAAAAGCAGAATACTTGAGAAAGCAAGAAGAAGAGGCACGCAAAGAAAGGGAGCGTCAAGCAGAACAAGCCCTTATGGAGCTTCGTGAGAAAGCACAGCGTGCATTGTATGAAGCAGGTGTCGTGACAGAAGCACCTCAATCATTACAAAAAGAAACTCCAAAAGATGTCGTAGACTCAAATTCAAGCGAACAACCTAAAGAAGCAGAAGTTCAAAAAGAGCAAGACGCATCTAATGAAGTAGAAGAAAAAACGCAAGATAGTGAAGAAAAAGAATCTTCACAAGAAAACAATGAAAAAAAAGATAAGAATAACAAAAACGAATAGGTGTAATTATGAGCCAAAATGAAGTAAATAAAGTAGAGCCAACAGAGGAAGTGGCAGTTAAGACAAAAGGAAAGCGTTCTCCAACTAATTTGTGGGCAACAGTTGTGATGATAGTATTAGGAGTATTAGCAGTGGTAATTATACTTATGGCTATAATTCCTAAATCTTATGCAATAGAATTGCCAGAGAATGAACCTAATTATCTTCAACTTTACCAAAATTCTAGTTCGCCAAAAGCCACATTATATAGAGATTCAGACGAAGAATTATACAATAGCGTGTGGGACGCATTTAATGATAGTTTCAAACAATCTTCATTGAGTGCATTATTCCAAGAGCAGTTGACTAATAATGTAACTTATAATTATATAGGCACTAATACAAAATCATTGAGCAGTATCGCATCAGATAATGATTATGTGCTAGGACTTGTATATTCTGATTTGCAAACCTTGTATAAAGATGGTAAACCTTATGTGTGCGAAGAATTGAAAACTAATTCACAATATACAGATGGAGTAGTTACATTTAGAAAGTTGTGGGTGACAGTGAATAATGTAAATGGTGTAACAGAAGTAAATTTCTATGTGCAAAGAGTGACAAGTGAGACATCTAGTCAATCATCTTATGCAGTTTTGCAAATAACTACAAAAGGTTTACAAAGCGACCTTGTCACAGCGATAGCTGACGCTATAGAAGAAAAAGCATAAAATCTTGCGTTAAATAAAAGCATATTGAGTAAATTGCCCAATATGCTTTTTTGTATGTTATATTTATTCTTATTTGATGAAAAAACTTTATTTTAATTTATCCTAGAAACTTGATTTAAGTTAAAAACTCATTAAATTTACTAAATCTTCGTAAGACTTGAAAACATTTTGTCTAGAGCAAGGTCTGCTAACAAATATAGATGCATCAATGCCTATTATTGAACTTAGATAGTTATTTAATTCACTCCCGCCAGTTGAATAAGCTACATTCAAAAGTTCAACTAAGTTGTTTAGTTTGTAATTTTTGCCTTGTAATTCTTTTTGTGCATTAAGCGTATTCCAAATGCGAGAATTTGACAAATGGTTAAATGATAAAATAACACTAGGATGATTTATTATACCATAAGTAATTGCATCCGTAATTTCGCCTAGTTGTGCGTCTATTATGTATTCTTTTTCGCTATCAATATGATAATCGCCATATTTTGTTTTAAATTTTAAACCGCCGTCTATTATGTCTTGTCCCTTTGCGATAATGTATGAATGGTTGTATGTCGGTTCTAATTTATTTAATGCCTTTGCCTCTGCCACTGATGCCATTATAGAAGTTTCGTCACTTTGTTCAAGGGCTACTTTGTGATAGAATGCTGCACGCTTTCTTAAATTTGCGAAAACTATTTCGCAATTTGGTATAGCAAGTGATAGCGCGACTGCTGTTTGGTGACAGCGATTATCAGAGATTGATTTACTTAATAATTCACTAAGTGGCATACCGTACATATTGATATTGGGTAATTGCGTTTTATCAATTTGTGCGATAATACCTTTGTGCCTTGCTGTTTCTATTTGGTACTGGTAGGATTTTGCTTCTTGAATGAAATCTTGGGGTATTAATACACCATAAGCGTAGTCTATTTGTGTCATATTCTATTCCTTTTTTATTTTTATTTCTTATAAATTATACAATACATTTTATATGGTGTCAATATGGAATTTAATTTAATATAGTCGACTATGCTTTGAAATAGTATATTATTTTTACCTTATATTGACAAGTATAAGCATTTTTTGTTATAATAAAGCGAAGGAAAATTATAGTATGAAAAAGGGTTTAATTGATTTGCACATCCATTCCACTTATAGCAAGGAAGGTATCACGACCGAGCCTAGTGATATTATAGAACTTGCTATAATAAAGGGGGTGGAAACGCTGGCTATCACTGACCACAATACTACAATGGGTTGCATACAAGCGCTTAAATACATTGAAAAAAATCCTGAATTGTGTGAAGATTTGAATTTTATCACAGGCATAGAAATATCTTGTGACACCACAAGTGTGATGTCATTTAGGGACGAAAATGACCATTTGCGTTCTTCTCTTGCTGGGGGAGTGCATATTTTGGGGTATGGAATAGACCCATATCATCAAGGCTTTATAGATATGGCACGCTTTTATGCGACTGACACAGGTAAACGCACTTTAGCATTATATAAGTACATAAAGAGATTTTATGGAATTACTCTTGATAAAGACAATTTATTCAAAATTGTAAAAGATACTGAAGAACAATTACAAGCAAAAGATGATGACCCTGATTTAATTTTAGAAAGTGTGCTTGTTCGTGCTTTGACAACTGGTAGAAATGCACCTTTGGGACGCAAAAACCAATACGAAAATTTTTATAAAAATATAATCAAGAGAGATAAGCAAACTTATGAAGATTATATGTATAGATTAAAAAAGACATTTAATTCAGTCAATGGCGAACTTGATGAAGTGGCAAAACAAGACATTTATGAAATGATGGCACTCATTGAAGACTCTGGCGGTGTAGCAGTTATTGCACACCCAACATTTTATAGACCAAAGCGAGAACTTGCAGTTGCAGACTTTGAAATCTTGCGTGAATTTGTGGACAAGGTAACAAGCCATTATAATGAACAAACGGGCGAGTTTATGCGTGGAATCGTAGGCATAGAACTATTGCACGGTTCTAGCTTTGACGACCAATTCCGTTTTAAATTCTATGACAATTTGATTAAACAAAAAGGCTTGTACATTACAGGGGGAAGTGATTCGCACATAAATAGCATTAAGACAAATAATTTAGGCTATATTAGGCAAAATTTTTCAATCAAACGCCTTGATTTTGTTGACAATTTTGATAGCATTATAGCATTGAGTCAAAAGGCTACAAGTATTAAAAAACAAAAAGAGCGTGATTATGCTATATTAAAAGGTCCACAATTTCATAAAAATGTGGACGAACAAGTTGTATTATTTAATGATTATAAAAGGGTGTGTGCTTCCGAAATTATTGAGAGTCAAACAATTTCTAAGAAATTATTATCCTTTGAAAATGAAATTTCTGCGTGTATGTTTGCACTTAAAGAGAAATTATTTAGCGACATTGACATAGAAAAGAATGACCATAAGAATCCAGATACATTGAAAGAGTGGACAGGGCTATACAATATGTATATGCAATCAATTATTGACAACAAAGATGTATTTTTTGGCAATAAAGATGTATTTTATGATTGGTTACAACATAGACTTGAGTTTGTCAATCAGGCAAGCGAAGAACTCTATGAATTATCTGCACTAGATGCGGACAATCAATTACAAAAGAATAAAGGAGTGGACAATCCGCACTTTACTGAAACGCGTGGCATAATGAAGGACATTTCAAAGAAAATGGATAGGGAAATAGCCATTTATAGTGCAGAAAAATTATTACAAAATGATTTAATTAAAGGAATAGAGAGGGCTTAGGAAGGGAACTAATTGTTCCCTTTACTCTTTGACTTTTATCTAGGGGATTTCATCCACTTAAAATTTGAAAGGGAACTACCTGTTCCCCTTCACTTTGTTTGTTTCTAGGGGATTTCATCCCCTTGAACCCTAGTAGGGGTGATGCTACCCCGTGGCGTGGTCTTAAGTTTGTACTTGTACTCACTAGTAGGTTCTCTCAAAGTGTTGACCACTGCCGTATGCTAATACTCCTGCACCTGTGGACTTTTAGAGTGACACTAGCCCAACTTTAATACTAAAAACAAAAATAAAAAACTTTATGCTTTCGCACAAAGTTTTTTAGTACTAAGTTACAAAATTAATTATGGCTTGATAGCGGAAATTTTTCAGGTTTATCACAAAAATTTCCGCTAAGTATTTGACTAAATTTTTTTATTTTTGCTTAATTTAGATAGTTTAAATTCATAATAAAATGTGGTATGAATCAAATTCATACCATTTTTTAAGTTGTGCCAATGATTACTTTAATAGGTCATCTATTTTGCAATCTAAATAGTTGGCTAGAGATATTACATTTGACAATCTAGGTGGGCGACCTTTTTGCCACATATAATAGGTATTTTTAGAAAAACCTAAATCTTTGCACAATTTTGTTACTGTTAAGTTTTGTGCATTTATTGCATTAGATAAGTTTTTGTAAAAATTTTCAGGCGGATATTTGTATTCTGTGAAATTATTTTCGTCCGCTAATTCAAATAAATAATCAAATGATATGTTTAAATAGTTTGCAATAGACATTGCATTTTGTAAACTTGGAGTATATTTATCAAAATGATAATATGTGTATAGGGGTATTAATTTTTGATTATATAATTCTTTTAGACTAATACCTTTTTCATCAAGTACATTTAATAACAATTCGTTGAAATTTGCCATTTTATTTTCCTTGATAAAATTTTTGCAAAAAATAAGAGTATTTAGTTGGCCTTGTCACTAAGAGTACGCTATAATGATATGAAACCAATAAAAAGGAGCGAAAAATGACTAAAGAAGAAATTTTAGAATACTTAAAAATTTCTATAATGAAAGATTTGACAAATAGAATAGAAATTATACAAAATGGCACAATTTTATATTTACAAGACAATACAAAAGTTTTAATAGAGTGTGTGGAATTATAAAAAAGGAGAATAATATGTATCAAACAATATTGAAAGGGAGTAAAACTAAATATCAAGCAAAATTGACTTTGGAAAACAACAAAGAATTTAATGAATACTTTAACGAATTATTAGATGAATTTGATGCTAAAAAAGTGGGCAGCACTTTACAATTTAAAAATGGGAAACAAATAAACATCGTGACTAGATTTATATAATGATTTAGTGTTATAAAATTAGGCACAATCTTGAGCAAAATTCTAGTACAAAATAAATATCTTCAATGCGTGACAACGCAATAAAGTACTTGTATATGGGAATGGGTGCAAAGGCACAACGCCATAGTTTTTGTAGAGTACCTAGAGACAATTTAGCACATAAATAACTTATTTTGCTTAAAAATTTTTGGCTAAATGCACAAAAAAAATTATTGATTTTCTTAAAAAATGGTGTTATACTACATACATTAAATCACAAAAATTAGATTTTATTATTTTAATTTAAAATTTGCACTTGCATAATAAAATAGATACAATCATAATTTATGGTAGTTACTTGTGGTTATAAGGGGATAAAATGGACAGCAAGAAAAAAGAAAATCTATGGCAGGCATTTAAATTTTTGTGCTTTTCAGCGTCTGCAGGTATTATACAAATGGGGTTATTTACACTCCTTAATGAACTCATAGCGTGGTCTTATTGGCCAAGTTATTTAATATCATTAGTGGCATCTATTATCTGGAATTTTACATTTAATAGACACTTTACTTTTAAGTCAGCAAACAATATTCCTAAGGCAATGGGACTAGTATTGTTGTATTATTGTGTATTCACACCGCTATCTACTTGGTGGGGACAAGCAATGGCAGATGCCCATATCAATGAATACATAGTGCTTGCGTTTACAATGATTGTTAATTTTGTTACCGAATTTTTGTATCAACGCTTTGTGGTATTTAGAAAGTCCATTAATACAAATGAAAGAGCAAAAAGACAAATGGAATTAAAAGCAGAAAAAGCACAAGAAAATTAGATACTAGGATATGACATTATCACTGATTAGGGACTTATAAGCAAGTATTAGTACAAACTTTAGACCACAGCATAGAGTGGGTGCGATGGCGCACTGCCATAGTCTTTGGTAAGTACTTAGCCATAACTTAGTACATAAAAAATTATTTTGTGTGTAAGCACAAAAATAAAATTTTATATAGGTCTTAGTACTAAAGTGGGCTAGTGTTACTTCCAAGACCACAGGTCAAGGGTACTTGCGTACGGCAGTGGTCACCGCTTTGAGAGAACTTACAAAGTAAGTATTAGTACAAGCCCAAGACCACGCCATAGGGTGGCATCACCCTTGTCCTTGTCTAGGGTTCTAGGGGATGAAATCCCCTAGAAAATCAATTTGCCTGCACTCTCAAATCTTTGTGCGAAAGCACAAAGATTTTTTATTTTTGTTTTTAGTATTAAAGTGGGCTAGTAGTACATACCAAGACTACAGGTGCAGTCAACTATAGTACGGCATTGGTCACTGCTTTGAGAGAATCTACAATGCAAGTACTAGTACTGACTAAGCCCACGCCATAGGGTGGCATCACCCTTGTCCTGCCGCTTTTTTTAACAAAATTGACATAAACAAAGTATATTTATTAAAGTTGTATGTTAAAAATTTCCGTGTGAATATTTTGTGTGCAAATGTCAACAAATAAGAAAGAAGTGTAGCGTATAACAATAGTTAAATATTTGACTTTTTTTATCAAAAGCGGTATTATAATAATAAAGAAATTGAAGGTGATATATGAATGTTATTGAACTTCAAAATTTGACTAAGGACTATGGTCACGGAAGGGGCATTTTTGATGTCAATATCAATGTCGAAAAAGGGCAAGTCTATGGCTTTCTAGGTCCAAATGGTGCGGGCAAATCTACCGCTATTCGACATATTATGGGCTTTTCAAAACCAGATAAAGGCAGTGTGCGTGTGTATGGCTACGACAGTTTTAAAGATTATGATAAATTCTTTGATAAAGTGGGCTATATACCGGGCGAAATTGCATTGCCTGAAGGGTTGACAGGCACGGAATTTATTAAAATGATGGGCGATTTGCGTCACTCTAAAGACAATCCCAAAGTCAAGGAATTGCTAGACCTTTTTGAACTTGACCCTCGATTCGAAACAAAGCGTATGAGTCTTGGAGATAAGCGAAAATTGGCAATAATTGTGGCATTTATGAATGACCCAGAATTGCTTGTATTAGATGAGCCTACAAGTGGACTTGACCCTGTGATGCAAGAAGTTTTTATTGATTACATACATAAAGAAAAAGAACGCGGTAAGACAATATTTTTGTCATCTCATATTTTTAAAGAAATTGAAGACACTTGCGACCTGATTTCAATCATAAAAGACGGTAAAATTATCACAACATTTAACGGAGATAAAATAAAACATAGCAAAAATAAATCATATAAATGTAAATTTACAAGCCCTGAAGATATGCAGTCTTTCTTAGGGAAAATGAAGAAACATCCACTATATTCTCGTGCGCAAAACAAAGAATTTTACATTAGTAAAGTAGAGAACAAGAAAAACCAAGTTATTGTCAATATTGTAGACAACAATATAAATGCACTAGTACAGTTATTGACTGAGTATAAACTCATTGCATTTAAGCAAGTCGAATTTACGCTTGAAGACTATTTTATGCAATTCTATATAGAAGACAAACATTATGGGGGTGCATTATGAACGAAATAATTAAAGTTGAACATTTGACCAAAGACTATGGAGAAGGACGCGGGATTTTTGACTTAAATTTTAGCATTAAAAAGGGCGAAGTATTCGGCTATGTGGGAACAAATGGCAGTGGTAAGACCACGACCATAAGGCACTTAATGGGGTTCTTACAACCAACGAGTGGTAGTTGTAGCATAATGGGTTTTGAATGTTGGAAAGACGCACCCAAAACAAAACAATTTGTAAGTTATGTACCGGGGGAAATTGCATTCCCAGACTTGCGA
>CALWAB010000046.1 GCA_944372745.1 uncultured Clostridia bacterium
GATTCGGTACTAAATGTTACTTGTGTTTCTCCACAACTCACTCCTTTTATACTATTCTCATTTATTGACAATATCTCAGGTTTGGATACTTCTATCTTATATCCTTTCCCTGTGACTATTTCATCTAATTCATACTCTTGCCCTAAATGCAACCCCAATTCTTGTATTTTGAGTATTAATGTTGGTCGTCCTGATGTTGTTAATAATATTACGCTTATTGCCACTCCCAGTGCAATCAATACACTCACGACTATTGCACTTATTTTTATCCCTTTTGTCATATCTTCTCTCCCGTCGCTTATCTCTTGCTACTCCTTTACTCTTGTATTTTTACCTCTTGCTCTTTCGCCTTTCCATAATAGCACATACACAACTTTAAAATCAATTATTTCCGTTCAACTTTTCGACATTTTTTACCTTTTTTATGCTTTTTGTAATTTTTGTATGACATAAATTTATTATTTTTGTACAAATTTTGGTATTTTATTCTAAAAACATACACTACTAATTTAATTTATGTTATACTTAAAAAATAGGAGAAATTATGGATATAGTAAATATTGTTATACCTATTGTGGCTTCAATTTAGGTGGTCTAGTAAGTGGGCTTTTTACTTACCTAGGCGTAAAAATGACCATACTGAATGATAGGGAACTAAAAAAGCAAGATATATACGAAAAAAATAAAGAAACTAATAAAGCAATTATACAAAATTGAACTGAATTAAAAATAATTGATAAAGCCAACACCATCAATAAAGAATTAGAAATTTTCGTTTTACCTTATATTCTACCCAAACTTAAAACATGAAGATGGAAACTATTGGTATCAAGATTGTGTTAATTTAAAAACTGTTGGAATAAAATCTGAATCAATTTCTGGGCATGAATATATAATGCATTATAGAGATGATTATTTTAAGTGGTTTATTTATGACCATATGTATTATGATAAAACATTGAGAAATGTTTTGATACTCGTAATTTTGATAAAATTTTACAAAAAAAAAGAAAAATTGTGGAAACAAGAAGAAGAAAACCAAAAATATAAATTAAAAGTCAAAAACGGAGAAATTTTATTAAATTCTTAAATCTTATATCTATTTAATTCTATTTAATTTTTAAAAAAAAATTGATATAAAATTAAAAGGAATAAATTTTATAAACATCTAAAAATTTTTTTGCAATTAAAAAATTATAAACTAATAATCACTTGATATACTTTATTTAATTTATAAAAAATGATATAATTATTTATTATATTTTACTAGGGGATAAATTTTATGTTTAAGATTAGAAAATCGTGGTATGATTTACTCAAGGGCGAATTTGATAAAGACTATTACAAACGCTTAACACAGTTTTTGACTCAAGAATATCAAAATTACACTGTATATCCTAAGCCTGAAAATGTTTTCAATGCTTTAAATTATGTACCTTATGACAAGGTCAAGGTCGTCATTATTGGCCAAGACCCTTATCACGAGCCAAATCAAGCCAATGGTCTTTGTTTCTCAGTGCAACAAGATGTAGAGATACCAAGGAGTTTACAAAATATATACAAAGAATTACAGAGCGATTTAGGTTGCACTATTCCCACTCACGGAGATTTGACAAAATGGGCAGAACAAGGCGTACTACTTCTAAACAGTGTACTGACTGTTAGGCGTGGGCAAGCCAATTCGCACAAAGGTATGGGTTGGGAACAATTAGTTGCTAAGGTCATTGAACTTCTCAACGAAAGGCAAGACCCTGTCATTTTCTTGCTTTGGGGCAATAATGCCAAGGCACTTGCAGAAAACATTGACACTTCACGCCACTATGTTTTGACCGCTGCACACCCTAGCCCTTTATCTGCAAGCTATGGTTTCTTTGGTTGCAAACACTTCTCAAAAACTAACGAAATACTAAAAAGTTTAGGCAAAGAACCTATTGATTGGCAAATAGATTAAATATTGACTTGTGTACCACATCTATACTTTTGTATATAGGGGATTTGAAAGGGAACTACCCGTTGGGGTGATGCCACCCCGTGGCGTGGTCTTAGGCTTGTACTAGTAATTACTTTATAGGTTCTCTCAAAGCAGTGACCGCTGACATACGCAAGTTCTTAGGGGATTTTCCATCCCCTAAAAACCCCAGTACAAGGACAAATGTCCTTGACCTGTGGTCTTGGCGTGAAACACTAGCCTACTTTAGCACTAGGAACTTCAAATATATTTCTTAGTGCGTTATCACGCACTAAGTATATTTTTAGTACTTAAGTTGCGTCTAGGTACTCACACTAAGGCCACGGCCGTACGCCAGTACCCACGGCGGTGCGCCATCACACACGCACAAAATAAATTGTTAGTACTAACGCTAAGTTGCATTATCAAAGATTGTGATGGTATGCCATCAACCCTACCTTGACCTTAACTTTTTAAAAAAAAATAGGGAATCCCCTTCTGCATCACATAAAAAAGGAATTATATCAATGGACAAAAAATTTAGCCATTATTTTGTGGATGACACCACAAAAGAATACAAAACTTATGAAAATAATTTTACATTCAATGGTAAAAACATACGCTATTTCACGCAAGATGGCGTTTTTTCTAAACGCGATATAGACCAAGGTAGTCAATTTCTCGCTGAATGTGCAATCAAGGACAATGTACAAGGTCGCGGTTTGGACTTAGGTTGTGGTTATGGAGCAATCACCCTTATGCTCGCTTTAAATTCCAATGTGACAATGCTTGCTTGCGACATAAATGAAAGAGCAGTAAATTTAGCAAATCAAAATTTTGAAATAAATAAAATTAATGCTAAAGCAGTTGTATCAGATAGTGCAAAAAATATTGCAGAGTGCAATTTTGATTTTGTTATAACAAATCCACCTATTAGAGCAGGAAATACAGTTCTTTTTGATTTTTTTGAGGATAGCTATGCGAAATTGCGTGATAATGGTACTTTTTATGCAGTATTGCGAAAAAAACAAGGAGCAGAAACTTATTCAAAAAAAATTGAAAATATTTATAAAAATATTGAAATATTGGACAAGCACAAAGGCTATATTGTCGTAAAGAGCATAAAGCAAAGTAGGTAAAAAATGAAAGTATTTAATTTTATTACTCAAAAAGAAACAACTTTAAAAGACGCATTACACTATTATTGTAGTGGACTAACGAATCTCGATATTATGCGTGCTTTAAAAAATAAGGATGTTAAAATTAATGGCAAGCGTGTTCGTCAAGACACAATGTTGCAAATTGGTGACGAAGTACAAATTTACTACAGTCCAAATCAGTATTATGACATTATTTATAATGACAATAACATTTTGGTTATTAATAAACTAAAAAGCATAGAAACAAATAGTGCAGATGAACAAAAACAGACATTATTAAAAGAACTTCAAGTGGACTTCCCCTCTATAAAGCCTATTCACAGATTAGATACTAACACCTTGGGACTTATAGTTTTTGCACTAAATAGCCTTGCAGAAACAGAATTACTCCGTGCTTTTAAAAATGGATATGTTGTCAAAAAGTATTTAGCAATAGTGTCATCTAACAATGTAAAAAACAAAGATTATTTTTTTGACAGTTTTCAAAAACATAATGGCTATGTACATTTTGGCAAAGCCAAACACGACGGCAACGATGCACGCCTAGAGTACGAATGTATTGAACGAAATGAGGATTTAGCAACAATACTTGTCACCCTTCACACTGGAAAGACGCACCAAATTCGTGCTCAACTAAGTTATCACCAAATATACATTCTAGGCGATGGCAAATATGGGGATAAAATGCTCAATAGGAAATATAAAAAATCACAACAACAATTAAAATCTGTTTATTTGCATTTCACAAACTTAAACAAGTTAAAATATTTAGAAGAGAAGCCTTTTAGTTTATTATCTAAAACCCACTTTTAATTCTAGTTAAATTTCGTTTAGCAAATAATATATAATTACTTACAAAAACATACTAAAAAATCATATCAATATTAACATTGTAATTTAAATATAAGGAAAAAATTATGCAAATGTTTTCAAAATTTATAAAAGGCATTAAACAATTTAATTTAATTGAAGATGGTGACAGTATAGCCATTGGTCTATCTGGCGGGAAAGACAGCCTTACGCTTGTTAACCTTTTTTCTAACTTGCAAAAGACAAACATAGTAAAATTCAAAGTGTGTGCCGTTATGGTAGATATGTTTAATGGGCAATATGACTTTCAAGATATTAAAGATTTTTGCCAAGAGAAAAATATAGAATTGCACATAGTAAAAACGCAAATTTATGACATACTATTTAACATTCGCAAGGAAGAACACCCTTGCAGTCTATGCAGTAAACTTCGTAAAGGGCAGTTGATAACCACAGCTAAAGAATTGGGATGCAATAAAGCGGCTTTAGGGCATCACGCCGATGATTTCATAGAAACATTTTTTATGAGCTTAATGTTTGAAGGGCGTTTGTCCACATTTGCACCCCTTTCATACCTATCAAGAGAACAAGTGTATCAAATACGCCCTATGATTTATATATTTGAAGACGACATAATTAAATATAGTAAATCTTTTCCAATTTTTACCAATCCTTGCCCAGCAGACAAACACACAAAACGCCAAGAAGTAAAAGAGTTGATCAAATCTATTGAAACAATGTCGCCAAATTTTCGCAAAAATGCTCTCCGTGCTATGCTTGACCCCTCTCGCCACCAAAACCTATTTAGCGACAACCCTTCCCGCCTTGTTTAATATTATTTCAGGGATTTCATTTGTAGTATGAGGGGAACTACCGTTCCCTCTTGTCTTGCTTTTTCCTAGGGGATTTCATCCCCTAGAACCCCAGAGGTGGGATGCCCCACCGTGGCGTGGTCTTAGTTGGTACTAGCAATTACTTTGTCGGTTCTCTCAAAGCGGTGACCAATGCCGTACACAAGTCGACTGCACCTGTGGTCTTAGTGAGAACACTAGCCAACATTAGTACTAAAAAATAAATATAATATCTTTGTGCTTTCGCACAAAGTTATTTTTTTAGTACAAGTTGTGTCTAAGTGCTTACCAATGACCATACTATAGGGAAATATCACCCTTGCATTATCATGCACTAAATATATTTTTTTAGTACTAAATTGTGTCTAGGTACTCAACCAAAGACCACACCACGATGGAGCATCCCTCTGTACCACCACATCTACCCCTATAGCATGGTCTAAAGTTTGTGCTAGTACATACTTTATAGGTTTTCTCAAAGCAGTGACCACTATGTTACGCAAATAAGCGATAAATTAAATCCGCTTATATCACGCTCCATTAATAACAAAGAATTTATTAAAATAAAAAAGGATAATACAAAATCTATAAAGATAATGTATTATCCTTTTTACATTTGCCTATTTTTTTAAAAGCAAAATTTTTAAATTAGTCACCTGTGTAAGGGATAAGAGCCATATATCTAGCGCGTTTGATAGCGTTAGCAAGTTCTCTCTGGTGCTTAGCACAAGTACCTGTTTGACGGCGAGGCAAAATCTTGCCGTTTTCTGTAATATATTTTCTCAAGCGAGCAACATCTTTGTAATCAATAGCGATTTTGTCTGCACAGAAAGCACATACTTTACGCTTTTGAGTACGGCGAACTTTTTTAACTTCTTTCTCTGGTTGTTGCATTGCTTCTTGAGCTACTTCTTGTACAACTTCTTGGTTCTCCATTATATCTCTCCTTTTATTAGAATGGTAAGTCGTCATCTTCGACTGGTTGTAACTCTGCTACTTGGTCATCTTTCACTGTCTCAGCCTGTGCTTCTGCTTGTGCTTTTGAAGTCAAAAATTCTACTTCGTCTGCTACCACTTCAAATACATTGACTTTGACGCCTTCCTTATTCTCATAAGAACGCGTTTGAAGATTACCGCAAATAGCGACCTTGTTCCCCTTCTTGAGATATTTGCCACAAGTGTCAGCAAGTCCACGCCATGCGACAATGTTGATAAAATCTGTCTCTCTATTGCCGTCACTCCCTGCAAAACGCCTTGTCACTGCTATGCTGAATCTGCACACAGATACACCTGTAGATACTACATTCAATTCTGGGTCACGAGTTAAATTTCCTATTAAAAATATCTTGTTCATTATCTTCTCCTTATTTCTTGATAAATAGGCTTCTTACGAAATGGTCCATTATAGCCATTTTGCTTTCCATCTCATTAGGAAGGCTTGGTTCTGCTTGGAAATTCATCAATACATAATAGCCTTCGTTCTTGTAGTTAATAGGATAAGCAAATTTCTTGAGCCCTATTTTGTCAAGAGTATCTACTGTGCCACCTGCTTTAAGTACCATATTCTGCACTTTGTCAATGAATGCTTCACGCTCTTCATCGGTTGCACTTGCGTCAATGATGTACATCAACTCATACTTGTTCATATCTTATACCTCCTTATGGTCTTATGGCCTAAACTCATTTAGGCAAGGAAAACAGTATACTGCTGTTTCGCCTACTATTATAGCATAACTAAATTTTATTTGCAAGGCTTTTGATTTATTTTATAATACGGTTTAAGCTCAGTTAATTTTAAAACCAGCGAAATAATTAAAAAGATAAGAATATTTGTAGTCTAATCTTTTTAGGAGAGGATATCACTAAAAAATTAAATCAAGTTATTTTTCACAAATTACAAATATTCTTTTAGATTTATTTATATTACACTTTTTAAAATTCGAATCGCCTATTATTATATTTTTATAACCCGTTCGCTTCAGTACCTTTTTAATCTTTGAAATTTCATAAACATACTTATCAATGAAAATTTAAAACTACACAACGAGTTCGCTATTTATAATCTAAACTAATATGTACAATTCTATATAGAAGGACACTCTATTTATTTTCATCATAAAATATTATTAAACAATTTAAAAATAACTTTTTTAAATTTTAATTAAAAAGCATTAGATAACAAATTCTCACTTTACAATAAAATAAAATCTATACTTTATAATATTAATAAAACTTGCAAATACATTATTTTTGTGATATAATTAATTTATTATATCAATATCAATTAATATAAAGTTATTTTCAATCATATAGTTATGAAAAAATGAATTTTTAAAATTTAATATATTAACAAAATAATAGATTTGATATAATAATTTGATATAATTAAAAATTTTGCTAATTTTTTACAAAAATAAATAATCACAATTATCATTAAACAATAAAAATGTTTCCGTAGCTCAGCTGGATAGAGCAGTGCCCTCCTAAGGCAAAGATCGCGCGTTCGAATCGCGCCGGGAACACCACAAAAAACACTAATTTTAGTGTTTTTTTATATAATCTTATAATGATTAAATTTTTGTTAAAATTTTACTAATATTTTTATATTCTTTGTTTTATAATCTACGCTAGATTTTAAATACAATTTAATTAACTTGCTGCAATTTTAAAGTTTGCTATTTTTATTTATTGAGACAAATAACTTTAACATAAAAATAAACTTAAAAATTTTAAATTTAATAACTATATTTTCTAAAAAACTGTTGTCAAAACAACAGTTTTTTTTCTTTAAATATCATACAATATTCAAAATTATGGAATACTGAATCTCGCCATTTAGATAGAAATATATTTGTATTGTGCCTTGTTGCATTGCGATTAACCTTTGTATTGAACCAAAGTCCATTATGTAGATATAGTCCGTGATGTCGACTTCTTCACCATTCATTTCACACTTCAGTTCGTCATAGTCTTTCGCTACTTCTATATATTTCTTCACATCTATTGTATATTCTTCCGTTTCTATCTCTGGGGCTTTTATATTGAGTGTTCTTTCTTCTATTATGCCACTTTTATTGTCGACTATCTTTATCGTCGTTTCTCCTGCTTGTATGCCTTGGTATCTTTCTCCGTCTTTCAGAATATAGGCTTCTTCATAGATAAGGGTTATATCTTTTATGGCATATATTGGGCTTATTGCTACATCTATTTTGAATATGCCATTCAATTCTATTTCACTTGGCATTGTGATTGACATTTCTTGTACTTTCACTTCTTGTATGTCTATCTCTATTCTCTCGACTACTCCTGAACCGTCCAATGCCTTTAATTCTATTGTGCTTATACCTTCTTGTTTTGCTGTTACTATACTATCTATATATTCTACTTTATCATCTATGACTACTTCTACATTATCCTGCAAAGTTAATATTGCACTATTGTATATTCCGTCTTGCTCTGCTTGTGTTTTATACTCTGTATTATATAGGTACAATGTATTGGTGTTCTCATTTTGATTTGTGAGTGTATAGTTTATTTTTTGCATATACTCACTCTCTTGTATGTCTACTATTTTCTCTACCTTATTATTATCTATTGGGTCTATGGCTACTATCTTTATTTCGCCTAATGTGCTTTTTGTAAAGTATACTTTTTGTATATTGTCTTCGCTTTCTATTTTGAGTACTTGTATTCCACTTACATTTATATTATCTACATATTCTTTACTGTAAGTGATATACATACAGTATGTATCTAATGTTCCGTCTGCCTTTGTATTTACTTTAAGTTCGTTTACTAATTCATTATCCTTATAAATTGCTATACTTTCTATTTGTAATTTTGGTTCTACTATCACTTGCACGCTAAATGTTTTTACTTCGTTATAGGACACTTCGCCTTGTATCTCTATTGTATATTCTCCCACACTATTAGCTTTGAGTGCTTGGCCATTATACTCTATTCCATTATCACTTGTAGAATAACTTACTTGCACTTGTTCTCCACTTCCGTACTTGACTAACTCTATCTCTTTTGTTTGGCCTTCTACCATTCTTATGGTATCACAATTTACACTCTCTATATATCCATATCTCTTTACTTCTACTTCACATTCTGCGTATAGTAAGCCATTGATTCCCATTGTTTGGGCTATTATCTTTGTTCTTCCTTCCTTCTTTGCTATGACTTCCTTTCCGTCATAACTTATTATATCTTCATCATAGGTGTATGTTATTCCGTTTGCTATCTTGCCATTGTCTAATTCTATGCTTAATGGGGCTCTGTTGTTGCCATTTATATACATTGTCAATGTGCTCTCACTGAAGTTCATATCTGTAGCATACACTTTGACATCCAATACTGCCTGCATTGATTCGGTACTAAATGTTACTTGTGTTTCTCCACAACTCACTCCTTTTATACTATTCTCATTTATTGACAATATCTCAGGTTTGGATACTTCTATCTTATATCCTTTCCCTGTGACTATTTCATCTA
>CALWAB010000047.1 GCA_944372745.1 uncultured Clostridia bacterium
TTCGCTCCTTTCTCTCTTGTAATATTTACACTTGTAGTCTTTATAGGCTTTTTTCTATTGTTTTTTGCCTTTAGGAGTAACCCCATTTGAAACTTCACTAGACTACAATTTATTATCTTTAGTATACACATTTTTTTGTTATTTATCAACTATTTTTATGCTATTTTTATTTTTTCTTTATCTAGGGGATTTCATATCATTAAGATTTGAAAGGGAACTATCCGTTCCCTTTAACATTTAATTATGTCTAGGGGATTTTCCATCCCCTAGAACCCTAGTAGGGGTGATGCCACCCCGTGGCGTGGTCTTGGGTTTGTGCTAGTACTTACTTTGTAGGTTCTCTCAAAGCAGTGACCATTGCCGTACGCAAGTACTCCTTGACCTGTGGTCTTGAAAGGTGACACTAGCCCATTTTAGTACTAAGAACTTAAAATATATTTCTTAGTGCTTTATCAAGCACTAAGTATATTATTTATGTACTAAATTAGGGCTAGGTACTCAACCTAGACCAATGCCGTACGCTAGTACCCACCCTATGGTGCAATCTTAGGTTTGTACTAATACTTACTTTGTAGGTTCTCTCAAAGCAGTGACCAATGCCGTAATATAGTCGACGGCAACTGTGGGCTTAAAGAGTGTCTCTAGCCAACTTTAACACTTAAAACTTAACATTTGGTACTAACGCACAAAGCATATTTTTAGTACTTAAGTTGTGTCTAGGTACCCAACCTAGACCACTGTCGTACGCCAGTACCTAAATTGTGGCTAAGCAACGCCAAAGACTATATTTGTACACTTTTTTTATAATTATTGACAATTTGCCTTATCTTCTTCATTCATTTCGTCAACACTTAATTTAATATCACTTTGTACTTCATTGAAATTACCGATACTTTGCACACTTTCTATTGTATTTTCTTTATTATTTTTTAAAATGTATGTATGATATAGTTCATTGGCTCTGTCTTTAAATTCGTTTGCTACTTCCTTTTCGTTTCTGTCTTTTATGTCTAAAAAATTAACTGCCTTATCTATGACAACTAGATTCTTTTTTCGACTATAATACATATTGTATATATTTAGGCTTATGCCGTATTTTTTATAATACTGCCTACACAAAAGCACAAAACCAGCAAAGTATCCTGTCAACTCATCGTGGTATCCGTCTGCAGAATCTTCAGGATAAATCAATATGCTGATACCTTTCTGTAACTCCGCAAAACTTTCACTGAGTGTACCACGAAGCCTTGAATCTGTATATGTGGGAATTATTTGCATACCTTTATAAAATAAATGCAAAATAGGTACGACAATTACTGCTATGATTTTCGCTAAAAATTTATTGATATGTTTCTTTTGATGCAAGTAAATATTAGAAAAGTAATTGTAGCGTTCTTTCAAAGTGCCACACATTTCGTGCGTGCCCCACGCCCTAAAATCTTTAGGAAAATACATTTCGTGCGTGAATGGTCCACTTGCCCCACTATGATTGGACAAATACACTGCGCAATCATCTAAATCTTCCATACTTCCATTCAAATTTAAAACATTGGGCTTGCGTTTAAATATTTTAACAATAGATTTACAAAATCTAAAAAAAGGTTTTCTATTGCTCATCTTTTCTCCTTCATAAAAATAGACGCACAAATACCGAACGCTAACTACATTTTAAGATTTGGCATCTAAATATAACCTCTAACCAAATTAAGTATTTTTAATAGATGTATTGTAGCACAAAAACCTTTGAATGTCAAAGTATATTTGTATAATAACATTATCTTTATAAATAGATATTCTATAATTCATTTATTTTATAAAATTTCAATATAAAACACAAAGCAAGAGATATGCCACAACTTTTTATGTAATTAAGTTGCTTAATTTTGCACACTATGTTATAATAAACATATAATATTATTATTTAGGAGGCTAAATGTGAAAAAGTTAGATAATAGATTTGTGCAAGTAATGATTTATGTCTTTGGTTATGCAAACATAATTACTGCGTGTTTAGCCAGCGGTTATATTCTCATCAAAGATGAAGATGAGAGCAACCGTCGTGCTGCTAAAATAGCATTAATTGTATCAGCAATCTTTACAGGTATTTCCGCTATACTTGCTCTATACTACAATATTGTAATAGGGCTTGCCGATGTCAGTTTCAACAGTGGTGCTTATGACGCATATTCCATTTTAACTGCGGTTGTCAACATTGTAAAAATAATTGTATTTGCGGTACTTGTTATTATGGTTTTTGTCAATACAAATTCTCAATCAAGTACTACATCAAATACTACTCAAAAAGCACAATACAAAGAATTTAATGACGATGACAACAATGACGAAGCTTTTGAAAGTGTCAATTCCAATAAAATTGACAAAGATGAAAATTGATAAAAGGAGCAAATTTCTTGCTCCTTTTTTGTTCGAAAGGGAACTACCCGTTCCCCTTCACCCTTTAGGGCAGGATAAGCATCCTGCACCTGTGGTCTTAGTGGGTACTAGTACTTACTTTATAAGTTCTTTCAAAGCAGTAACTAATGCCGTACGCAAGTTATCTAGGGGATTTTCCATCCCCTAGTACCCTAGTACAAGGGCACTCGCCCTTGACCCGTGGTCTTGGAATGTAACACTAGCCAGCACTAGTACTTAAACTTAAAATATATATCTTAGTGCGCTAACACGCACTAAGTATATTATTTAGTACTTAAGTTGTGTCTAGGTGCTAACCAATGACCACGGCAGTGCGTAATCAAACTCACCACCTTAATCTAAAAACAAATGACGGTTGTCTTCGAAAAAATTAAAGTATTCTAACACATTTTCTAATTGCCACCACTTTTTTATGTCTACAGGGCTTTCGTCTAAGTCATAAATCTTAGCCCCGTTTATTGCAAGGACAAATGGAGAGTGAGTTGCTATGATAAATTGACAATCATCATACTTTGCCTTCTCTTGTATCAAGTCTGTTAATTGTCTTTGAAATTTAGGCGACAGACTATTTTCTGGTTCATCTAGGCAATACAAACATCCGCCCTGCAATTTCTTTTCAAAATACTCTACCGCTGTTTCGCCATTGCTATTGAGTTTGACTTGTTCCCCCGCCATTTTATAAAGGTATTTCCTTTTTGATTTATTTCGAGCCAATATTTGTTTATTAAATTCTTCGTAATTGTCAAGCCCTGTCAATCTAATATTATCGCCATATTTTAATTGTTTATATTCGTTTCTCAATTCTTCAACATTATCTGCTATTTGTCTATTATTCTCCCTAGCCAATATCATATAGTCAAATATATCGTCACTACTAATTATTCTACTATTATGTGGCACACACTTGTACTCGTATCCTTCGTCATCTTCCGCCATACAAATCTTACATTCATTTACATAAGCATCAAAAAGTTCACTACTATTGAATGGGGCTATTCTCTTAACTTCCAATTTATTGGCAATGAGATTCAATAGTGTGCTTTTCCCAGAACCATTTCCACCATACAATATAGTGATATTTTCAAAGTCTAGTTCACTCAATTCTTTTTCAGTGAAAATTCCACAAGGATAGATATTGTCTATATACCCAAAATCTCCGCCATTATAAGCCATTCTTTCTTTAATCAATTTTTCTTCTGTATCTTTATTAGGCAATAAAAATCTATCAACATATTTAGTCATCTCTCACCTATCTCACATTCCCCAATAATTAACGAAATATTTTTTGTAGCCTTTTAAATTAAAACTATATGTTTATTTCTTTACTCTTAGATAATCTTTTTTGTAGTTTTGCTACGCTTTTTGCATAGGTTTCCTGCCTATTTTCTACCGCTTCACTAATTTCGTCTTTCATTTTTAGCGGTATTTTATATTCTTTATCTTTCTCAAAATCTAACATTATATCGTTAATATCTAAATCTTTAAGCGTATTGACAAGTTTTCTACACTTAGGATTTACCTTAATAAGTTCATAAATATCACTTGCTAAAATTCCACCATTTTTAAAGTAGTTATTGTCTTCAAATGTGTTCACTCTGCCATTTTCCGACAAACCTATACGCGTAATTACACTATCTTTTATTTCTTCTCTACATTTTGCACTAGAATAGTAATTAAATGCTTCGCCATTGTCGTAGATTTTTGACAAATCTATCTTTAAGCCATTTTTGGTTTCGTTAAAAAGAAAGAGTATATTGTCCCAATGTCTATCTGGGTTACAAAGAAAATAATCATATATTGCCATTTCTGTCAATTTATCACAAAGTTTTTGCTCGTCATATTTCACATTGTAGTTATCGCAATATTTCTTGACCTCTCCCATTATATAGTCTAGAGAAAAATCATATTGCCCAGCCCTTTCATCTTCATCAATAAATTCACAAAATTGATTGAAAAACTCGTCATCAATTTCTAGATCATAATTTGCCTTAGTGTGATTGACTTCATTATAATAGTTTATATACATAATTTTCATTATAGTCAATTCATACTTATATTTATCATCTATAAAAGATTTACTTATACAACCATTCTGCCCTTCATATGTAGCAAGTTCATAATCAACAAAATTTTTACACCCTGTTCTTTTAAAAATATATGCGACAAGGGCTTCTATAATATCTCGCCTAACTTCCTTGTAATTTGTCTTGAAAATATAATTTTCGCCATTTATGTCAAATTCCCATTTCTTGCTATAACCTTTAAACAAAGGTTTGCACTTATCACTGTATTCGTCTAAATTTAAAACCATAATTTTTTTGTCCTTTATGCTATCTCATTATAAACTAAATTCCCCAATTAGTCAAGTGTGATACAATTATATGCAAATAAGTGTTACAAATTATTTTTTTTGACATTTTATAGCATATCAAAGACATCAAATAGTTAGTACAAATGGCTAATAGAATAAAGAGTAAATACCTAAATTTCTATATTCAAATTTATCAACGCTTATACATAAGGTCGCAATTATTATTATCTATAATTGGTAATTTATGACTATGCTTGTCATTTTCTGCATTTTTAAGGCTAAAATTATCGAAAATTAGCGTAAAAAGGTAAAAATATGCAACTAAATTGATACATTTTGCAATTTTTTTTGTTATAATAAAATGTAAAAAATTATCAATAAAGGGATACTATGGAAAATAAAATATTAGATGTTATAGATATGTCTGTCGAAGGAGACGGAATAGCACGCGAAAACGAATTGGTGTATTTCATTGACGGAGCAGTCGAAGGAGAGAAGGTCGAAGCAGAATTAACTAAACAAAAGGACAATCTCATTTGGGGCAAATTGGTCAAAGTCATTGAGCCGACTTTTAGGCGTGCCGAACCGCCTTGTCCATATTTTGAAAAATGTGGCGGATGTAAGATTATGCACCTAAATAAAGAAACTCAAGCACTTTTCAAAATGTTGAGTCTAAAACGCACAATTAAAAAGGTAACAAATCTAGATGTCGACATTCGCGACACGGTGCAATCACCTAAAGACACGCGTTACAGAAACTCCATTCAACTAAAGGTAGAGAAAACCGCTGACAATGATTATAACATTGGTTTCTATGAAATGCGTACACACAACCTTGTTAACATTGATGATTGCCTTGTATGCGATGAAAAAAATGCTGTGCTTATCTCTATATTAAAGGAATATCTAAAGAATACGCAAGAAAAAATTGAGAGTGTATTCGCAAGTTTCTTCGACAATTCGCTTTCAATCCTCGTACAAACTGAGGACGGCAATTGTGATAAAAAACTATATGACGCATTGAAGCCACACTTTGATGAAGTGTCATTGTGGGTGTCCAAACAATTTGCTTCTTCTACCCTTTTAAATTATAAGGACGCTAAGTTCTTAGTAGGCAGTGAAAGAATCAAGGTGCATTTCGACAATCTCACAATAGAAGTTTCGCCACTTGATTTTGTACAAGTCAATCTAGATATGGCAAAAATATTGTACGATGACATTGTAAAATTGGTAGGCACAAACAAAGTAGTTTTAGACCTATTCTCAGGTATTGGCATTACTTCTCTAATGCTAGCAAAAAATGACAATTATGTCTGTAGCATAGAACAAATACACAATTCAGTCGACAGTGCAAAAAAACTTGCCCAAGACAACAACTTACAGGACAAAATTATTCAATACTGTGGAGATTGTGCTGACATACTCCCTGCCCTTGAATTTTCGGAAGCAGAAAAAGAAAATCTCATTGCGTTCCTTGACCCACCACGCAAAGGAGCAGGCAAACCACTTATTGAAGCACTCAAACTGCTTGCCCCTAAGACAATCATATATATGAGTTGTAACCCTACAACGCTTGCAAAAGATGTCCGCGATTTATTGGATACCTATGAAATTTCTTCTATGCAGGCTTATGATATGTTCCCACAAACAAATAACATAGAATCTTTGACTGTATTGACAATCAAAGAAGAATAAGTTATAATATGACAAATAAAAATGTACCAATGGTTATGGTACATTTATTTTTAAGGAGTTATCAAATGAAAAGCAAATTAGAAAAAATTAATCAACAAACCAACAATAAATTTTTAAACCTTTATGAATTTATTTATTCAAATGGCGATAAACTAAGTAGTTATTATGTAGCTTCGCGCAGAAACAAAGAAGATTTAGTTGCCAATAACGGCCCTACTAAACCAGATGCCATTCGCATACTACCTTATTATGTAAAAGATGATAATATATATATTGTTTTGACAAAAGAATTTAGACATCCTCTCAACCGCTATGTGTATTCAACTCCAGCAGGCAGAGTGGAAATTGATGAGAATCCAGAAGACACTGTAGCACGCGAATTAATGGAAGAAATAGGTGCTAAAACTTTAAAAGTCAAAGAATTGACAACTCCAGGTTATTCTTCAGTAGGACTTACCGATGAAAGCATTGCGTGCTATATTTGTGAAGTGGAATTGACTGGCAAACAACACCTTGAAGAAAGCGAAAATATTGAATACTTCAGTATCCCTTTCAAAGACGCCTTAAGATTTGCTAAAGAGGAAGTCCAAGACTTGCAAGCAAAATTAGTATTGATGTGCTTTTATTATGAAAAATTAAATGAAATGAAAAAAACATCACCAACACTTGACAAATAAATTAAATTTACATATAATATTGATTAGATTTTATAAAAACGCAAAAAACTAAAATGCACCTATGGGCAATATGTCCATAGGCTCAATTTTATTCTATAGCGTATAATGTAAAATTTTTGGAGGCATTAAATGGAAAATTATTTGACTAAAGAAGGTTATGAAGCCTTACAGACGCGTTTGAATTATCTTAAAACTGAAAAGAGAAACGAAGTCGCTCAAAAATTGCAAGCTGCTCGTGAAATGGGAGACTTGAGCGAAAACGCTGAATATGATTCTGCTAAAGAAGAACAATCTGTACTTGAAGCAGAAATTTTTGAAATCGAACACAAACTTCGCACTTCAAAAATCATTGACGAAAAAGAAATTGACACATCTAAAGTATCCATTGGTTGTACAGTCAAAATTCTTGATATGGAATTCAATGAAGAATTGTCCTATAAAATTGTCGGTTCTTCCGAAAGTGACCCTAAAAACAACCTTATAAGCAATGAGTCCCCTGTCGGTGCTGCATTGCTTGGCAGATCAAAAGGCGAAGAAGTGGAAGTTCGTGCTCCATCTGGGCTTTTAAAATTTAAAATTTTAGCAATTACTAGATAATAATTTATATTAAAAATAAATACTAAAAAAGCAAAAATCTAAAATTCGATTTTTGCTTTTTATTAATAAAGTGCTTATACTAATATACTTATGACACAACTTAGGTACTGTCATACGGCAATGGTATTTGGTAAGTATCTAATCAATCTTAGGCACTAAATAATATACTTAGTGCTTGTCAAAGCACTAAGATATATATTTTTAAGCTTTAAGTACTAAAGTCGACTAGAAGTACATACCAAGACCACAGGTGCAGGGTACTTGCGTACGGCGTTGGTCACAGCTTTGAGAGAACCTACAAAGTAGGTACTAGTACCAACTAAGACCACGCCATAGGGTGGCATCACCCTTGTTCTGCCCTAAAGGTTCTAGGGAACGGGTAGTTCCCTAGATAGATATCAAAAAAGGGAACAAATAGTTCCCTTTCTTTATAATTAAATTTTTAAGCTTCCCAACTAAGTTTTGGATAGCCACCAGCATTGTAAACAAACGCATTATAATATTGATTCAATTTGTACAACACAGAAGTTTCGCCCGTGTCTTCCGCCTTCAATTCATCTTCAGTGACCTTAGTCATAAGATTTGTTTGAAGCGTAACTGTACAAGACAATGGTATGCCATCTAAATCTATATAGAATGTGTTTATAACTGCTGATTTTTCACTGTTATTATTCCAACCTACTATAGCACCTACATTGTCAGTAGATTGCCCTGAAGTCGTTTGAATGTAAACACCGCCTACATTGTAACAACTATCTATTGTACCACCTGCCATATATCCAGTGATACCACCTGCTTTTGGACTGCTGTCTTGTGTCTGTATGCCATTCTCTAATACTGATACAGTCCCCGTATTGTAAGAAGAAGTTACAAATGGTGCTACATTACCGGATACAGTAGATGAACCTGTAAATTCCATCATACCGACAATACCGCCTGCGCGTGCTGATGCTGAACCATATTCTCCATTGCTTGTTTGTGCATAGACACTTGCATAATTTACACAAGCATTAATTGTAGCGCTATTACCAATACTATAGCCCGCTATACCACCGCTGTATGTTCCTGAAACTTGGCTAGCAATAGGCACACCACTATAGTAGATAGCCGCATTTTGACAATTTTCAATCGTCCCTTCATTGTAGCCTACTATACCACCCGCATAAACATAAGTACGAGAGTTTGTTGCATTAACCAATATCTTTGCTGTAGAATTTGACACAGTGCCTGTAGAATAATTTCTTCCAACAAGTCCACCTACATAGGTGACTGAGTTCCCACCATTGAAGGATGAAGTAATTCCACTTTCGCTATTAATTACACTCACATAGTCAATTGTGCCATAGTTTTCAGGTGTAACAATACCAATTGTATTGTATGAGCCACCGACTATAAAGTTTGAGAAATTCAAATTCTTGATTTCACCTAATTGTCCAATTCTATAGATGAATCCAAAGTTTCCAGCCCCACCAAATGCCATATCATTATTTTCACCGCGATTAAATATGATATTGTGATTATTCCCATCTATAGAGCCTTCAAACATATAACCGCCGTCAAGATTTATGAAACTGAGTTCGTCTAAAGTCCCAATGCTTGTGAATGTTCTATCAATAGTTATGTCTTCCATAATCTTGAAGTGTTTATCATACATATAGTTGACATAAGCTAATTGTTCAAGTGCCGTGTGTTCTTCAGCCAAAATTGAACCCGGATTAGTAGTATAAGATTGTATCAAATATGGGTCTTCTTCTGTACCACTACCGCCATAGAATAGGTCAAATAGATATGTTTCGTCCAATTCTGTTAATGCACTTCTTATACAATTATCTCCCGCTGCTGCGACACTTATTTTATATTTACCAAGTGCAAACAATGTTTGGAACTCACGATTGCCTGTATAGCGCAATTGTTGATTTAAATCGTCAAATTCTTCATCTTCTGGTGCATAGTTATAATAGAATAAATATTGTAAATCGATGTCTTCCATACCTTCTATACTGCTAGGTGCATCCCAGTATGCCACACCATTACTAATTGTTAAATTCGTAGGAGCACTCAATTTGAAGGCATTCATAGATGCTCTGTCACTATTTACACAATAGAATGTTTCAGCTCCTTCTAAAATACTATCCCCTTTTGATGTAACATAAATTTCATAGTTAGTAGCTTCCAAACTTGCAGCACTAATATTATAGTAAGGGTTCTCAACTATTTCATTTACCCAATTTAAATTTACTGCACTTACAACAACATTGTAATTTGTTGTATATTCCGTTTCTGTCCACTCTAAGTATCCTATTCTCATAAGTTCTTCAATTGTTTCGGCATTAAATTCTGAATTTATGTGAAGATTTGTTGGAGTAGCAAGTTTATACACAGGCAAACCCGCAGATAAATCAGAATTCAAATATCCTGATGCATCTACTGTATAAGTACTCCCTAAATCGCGAAGGTATACATAATAATAGCCTTCGTCAAGTTCATTGAGAATGTAGGATAAATCATTTGTTTCAAAGTTTTCTACTTCTGTATCTTCAAGATTTTTTACTACTACTTGATATCCGCTAGCAGAACTTGACTCCCATACAATTTGACCATCTTCTACTGTCAATGTTTGGCTTTCAAGTTTTCTTGCACTCATACTACTACTTAAGTCACTGGACAATTTATTTATAGAATTTCCTATGGTCCTTAAGTATATAGTATAGTTCACGCCACCGCTAAAGCCAGCCTCTCCTGTCAATTCGTAAGAAACAACAGAACCGACATTAAATTCTACATTGTTAACCGTCATTGAATAACCATTCTCTGCTTGAGAATTATTGGACCAATGCACTATACCATTTTCAATATGAAGGTTATCTGGTGCACGCAATTTTTGAAGCGTTTGTGCATACATATAGATGTCACTTGACACATAGCGAGAATCGTCCCCAATTACTTGTATAGAAATCCTATAGTTCCCTTCACTTCCAGTAGGAAGATAACTATTGTTTGCTGTTGGTTGCAATTGTTGCGTATAAGATTGCACGAATTCTTGAGCTATGCTATCGTATTGATATACTACAATACTATATAAAGAAGCATTATCAACTGCATTCCAAACAATTTGTCCGTTTTGTACTTCTAAGTCTTGAGCTGTTTCTGTGCTTGCTATAGGCGTACGCAATTTCTCTACAGCGTATCCCGCACTAACCGCACCAGAAATAGTTCTAGTACCATCACCAATAGCTTGTAAAAATATATTGTATTGCCCAGCACTGAAGCGTGTATCCATTACAAAATTATTAGTGTCTCTATCAAGTTCAAAGTCAGTAGTGCCAGCTGAAGAACTATCTTGAACAGTCAAATTATAGCTTGACGCATTAGTTATAGAACTGTACATTATTATGCCATTATATAGACTAATGACAGGGACACCCAATTTTTCAACACTCATTGAGTTAGTGTAAGAACTACTTAAATAAGATTGATTTTCAAGGTCGTCACTTGCACGCATAAACAATGAATATATGCCTTCCGTTCTTCCATCTAAGTAAGCACCTAAATCAAATGTGCCTTGCGTTTGGTCCTCGACAGCACTTATAACTTGAGTATCTTGAGTAGCACCATAACTTATTACTAATTCGTAATTTAACGCATTTGCAACATAATTAAAGTACAAAATATTGTCTTCAATACGCAAACTACTTGGAGTTTCAAGCACGCCAACTTCAAAATATCTTCCCCCTGACAATGCACCATAATCGCCACTGACCACATTATTATTGTCGCCGTTTGCTCTCACACGCACATACAAAGTTTGATTCCCGTCTACACTATAAACTGAATATGAAGTTGCACTAATATTTGTAGCAGTCCTTAAGACTTCATTAGAAGCATTTCTTATTTCAATATCATAAGTATAAGCATATTGAATAGCGTCCCACATAATAGTCGAACCATTTAATGAGAAATTAAATATATTTGATAATTTAGTAACGCTTATAGTATTGTCTTCATTATTTGCGTCCAAAACGCTAGAATTATTGCCTCGTGCATAAACACGAACTGTGTGTGCTCCTGCACTCCCTTCCACTGTATAACTAGTCCCTGTACCTTGTGGCCCACGAGATACACCGTCAAGGAATATTTCATAATCTACCGCGCCGACTACTGCGTCCCAAACAATGACACCAGATTGCACTCTCAATGTTTCTATATCTTGCAATTTTCTAGTATTTACAGGCACAGACACCTTTGAATTGACATCATAAATCAAACTTAAATCACTTACATCCGTCGTAGCCCCTATTACCTTCATTGTAATAGCGTACACGCCAGCCGTACTAAATAACTCATCAGTCATTAGATTAACCATAGTAGGTTCATCTGCATCCACTTCCATAGTTTGTGTATAAGATTGCCCTTCATTGTCTGTCAAATCTACATTGATTTGATAAGTAGTTGCACCGCTAACTGAATCCCAAACTAAAATGCCATTTTCTATCGCCAAATTAACTGCACTTGAAATTTTATGTATATTAATCGATGCAGAGTAATTAGAAGAAATTGTGCTTTGACCATCCCCCACTGCTTGTAGGCTAACAGTTGTATTGCCGTCATCTGCAATATATTGGTCAAAATGCAAAGATTCATCGACAATGTTTGTGTATTCAGTTCTGCCAACTCTCAAATTATAGCCATAATAACTTGAGCCATCTGGCATTGAGTATGTAAGCACACCGTTGTCCACTCTAAAATTGGACGGTGCAGGCAATTTTGTAAAGGTAATAGGTGATGACTGCTCACCATTGACCGCATTATTTGCTGTACTAATGGCTTGAACTGTGATACTATATTCACCTTCTGCATAAGTATCAGCCCCAAAATCAATAGTTGTACCACTGACTGCCACAGGTGAAGTAGCACCATTTACATACACATAATAAACCACTGCATCTGCAACAGAAGCCCAAGATACAGTACTTCCGCTCAATGTAACATATTCAGGTTGAATTGTACTCAATTTTTTGAAATTGAATGTAGTGCTATATTGTGAATCAACTATATTCGTGCCATTACCCACCGCACGAACTTTAAATGAATAATTTTTGGCTACAAATGTTTGTGTGTCTGTATTTTGAAAACTGATATAATTATTTTCTTGTATAGGCATTGTTTGACTCTCATCAAGTAGCACTAAATAACCTGTACTCAATTCCACATTATCCCAAAATACTAAATTTGTCCTAATAGAAATATTTGTAGGTGCGGCTAACACATTTACTGTAAGCACAGTAGAATAATCCGAATTGACAAACCTATTGACACCATCAATTTCGCTTCCTGTAGCCATAACTTGAATGTAATATTCACCAGCATTGATATATTTTGATGCAAAGTCAAATGTTGGTAAAGGAATATTCTCTTCTAATGTCGTTTGTCCATTGTATTGGATACTAAGTACATATCCTGTCGCTCTATCGACACTATCCCAAGTCAATATACCATTATTTATCTGCAAATTATGTGGTTGTGAAAGTTTGTCTACTGCAAACTCAGTAGAGTAAGCCGAATCTAAAGTCGTTCTATTGTCGCCCACTGCTTTTATATAGATATTATATTGCCCAGGCACATAACCGTCCCACAAATCTACTGTAACTAAAGAACTTGAAGCGTTTACATTTCTATAACTTGTCTCTTGGGTTTCATTGTTGACAATCATAATAGTGTACGCTTGAGCCCCTGTGACACTGTCAAATGTCAACACCCTATCTTCTATCTGTGCATTTGTAGGGGCTGCCAATTTGCTTATAGAAATCAGATTTGACGCTGGTGAATTATAAGTATTATTAGAATTATTGCCAAGAGCAATGACTTGGAAACTATAACGCCCCACATCCAAGGTATCTTCTATAATATATTGAGTGGCATTCAAGCGTTCTCTGTGCGTCTCTCCATTCATAAGAATTTGGAAAGTGTTCGCGTCGGAATTTGCTGTAATGTAGATGACGCCCGCCGAAATTTCTATGGTAGGTGCTGGATACTGCATAAATGTAAATTCTTGCGAATACTCGCTTGTAAAGTATGTTCTATCATTCCCAAGTGCACGCACAGTCACCGTATACTGCACACCGGGTTGGAAGTCAGTAAAATATGTAGTTATTACTGTTTGTTGATATGGTATGCCATTCAATGTAACTTCGTACCCATAGTTGTTGTCCACTCTATCCCAAACAATTTTTTCTCCGTCAAATGTCACATTTGTAGGAGCAGACAACACAATCGGTTCAGCTATGACACGCACTGTAACTGCGTCCGTTGCCCCGCCATTCTCCGCTGTAACTGACACGGTAGTTTCACCCACTGATACTGCCGTGATGACACCATTTCTGTCCACTGTGGCTATGGACGAATTGGCACTTGCATAATGCACATCCGCATTAATTGCACTGCTAGGCTCTGTCGTGTAAGTCAACTGTTCAGTATTGCCCACAACTAGCGTGATAGTCGATTGACTTATGCTAATAGTCTGTATCCTATTGCTGTTGTCTTCACCACAGGCAAAAAGTGTAAAGGTAGAAAATAGCAATATACCTAGCACCGCTAAAATCTTAACCCATGCACTTGTCTTGACATTCTTATCATTACTTTTTTGTGAATTTGTCATACGCTTCATCCTTTGTTTCATTATTTGCAAAATTGCACTCAAATACACAAACTTTTTATAATTCTTAGAATTATAAAGCAATTTATTATAAAGCAACAATATTGCATTTATGTACTTGCTTTAATTTTACCAAATTTATAAAAAAAAACAAAATGTTTTATAGCATTAATAAAAACATTTTGATGTGTAGATAAATACATTGTCTAGGGGATTTCATCCCCTATGACCCTAGACAAGGACGGGCGTCCTTGACCTATGGTCTTGGTGGGTGACTCTAGCCAGCACTAATACTAAGGACTTTAAATTATACATCTTTGTGCTAACGCACAAAGATATAAATTTTTATTAGTACTAAAGTAGGCTAATATCACCCTAAGACCACAGGTGCAGGAGTATTAGCATACGGCATTGGTCACTGCTTTGAGAGAACCTATAAAGTAAGTACAGTACAAAACTAAGACCACGCCATAGGGTGGCATCACCCTCGTCTTGCTCTAGGGGTTATAGGGGGATGAAATCCACCTAAAAAGTTAGTGTACGGCAGTGGTCTTAGTGTAAGTACCTAACCACAACTTAGTACTAAATAAATATACTTTGTGCGTTAGCACAATAGTCATACGCTTTTTATCAAAATACTTTTGAAAACCCTTAAGGACTAATCTTGCCAATGGCCCAGCCACTAAAAGATTACAAAACATTGCTATACAAAAATTTCTAGGCCATACAGTCAAATAAGTACTAACTACTTCACCTATTGGCGTCCCACCTATAAGTTCGCCTAAAAAAGTCATAATAAGAGACATCAAAGGCACTATCAATATTGCATTGAGAACAACCATAACACTTGTATTGCTTCTCTCTTTGTAGACACGCCCTATTATAGCATTTGTGATAGGTGAAACAATTATGTTTTCAACTAAAAATGCTACCACAAACATTATCGGCAAAGAAATACCGAAAGCGGTCATAGACTCTGCATTAATACCCCCAAAATTAATACTAATATTGCAAAAACTCATTATAATTACCATAAATAGGCACATAAATATTCCAAAAATGATACCTTCTTTTTTACTTCTTGGTAAATTTGGCATAATAAATCTCTCCTTTTAATTAATTTCTTTCTTTGGGCATATAGCGACTTCAAAAAAAACGCATTACAGCATTATACTATCTAAAAAAGAACATATAATATCATAAAACGCTCACTTATAGTGCTAAAAAGCACAATCAAAGAGGAATTTGTATTTTTATGTCTTTAGTCATCCTTTTGAGTTATATAAAAGTTTTTCTCACTCCAATATAACCCTAACCACGCTAGGTATGAAGGATACTACCAGTTCATCTCCACAATTTTGTATATAGGGGATTTCATCCCCTAAAACCCTAGACAAGAACAGGCGTCCTTGACCTATGGTCTTGAGAAGTGACACTAGCCAGCACTAGTACTAAAACTAGACGCTAGGTTTATTGACAATAATTTATACAACTTTACAATGCGTTCGTGAATTAAAAAGGCGTAAGCCCAAAAACAACTGGACTTACGCTTTCGCTACACGCTGTTACAAATATTGTAATACAAAAATTTAAAAAAGTAAACCATTTTTTAAATTTTTTTTAAAAATTTTTGACCATTTTCGTTAATTTATATACATTATTTAATTCACTAAAATATTGCCTTTTTCCACAATTTGAAAGTTTTTGTGGATAACTTTTAAAGACTTATTTGCTGTATCACAAAAATTATATTTATTTTTAGTAATATCATCCTTAAAACCTAAGACAATGCTTTTAATATTTTCATTCACTAGTACAGCCTTTGATTAATAAGGCATATCGGTTTTACCTACTAAATAATCTATGGATACTTTAAAATAATTGGCAATTTTTATCAATGATTCAACCTTTGGTATTGCCCCATTTTTCCATTTAGTCACACTTGAATTATTTAGCCCTATTGTTTTATATAAATGATAATGGCTAACATTATTCTTTTGCAATAACTCAATATATCTGTCATAAAATAAACTTAAATTAATATCGTTATAACATTTATTATCTCTATAGTTATCTATGCCTAATAGGTAATTCAAAGAACAATTAAAATATTTTACTATTTTATCTGCTACCCTGACACTTGGAAAATACCCTATATTTTTATAATCATATAACATTTGAAAAGGAACGCCAATTTCCTTTGATAACATTCTCAATGTTATGTCCCTTTCTTCTAATAAGTCTTCTAATGTATTGGCAAATACCATATAGTTCCCCATAACTTAAAAATTAATTATGTATTCAAATTACGATTTTAAATATTTATATCCTAATATTAAGATTGCAAAATTTATGATATTAGAATTAAATCCTGCTTTAGATAAATTTTTACCTATTAAATTAAAATTTCAAATAGCTAATAGACACTATAGAAAAAAGGCATACAAAAAATTGTATGCTAAAATACAAAATTTTCTAATACAATTTGATTATTACTTTTTTAAATTAAACGCTATTTTTACTCAACTCAATTTCAATGATTTAATTAAATATGTAATAATAAATTATAGTTTCTACTTTAGTCATATTAAATGTAAAGATATATAACACACACAATTTGACCCCTTACAAAAAAGCCACGGCTTAGTCCGTGGCTTTGTGATTAATTATTATTTTCTTCGTTTTCTTTTTCTTCAGCGATTGGGTCTTCGTTTTCAGCGTATACGCCTACGAATTTATCTACATACAAGTCATTTTCATCAACTTCAGTTGTGTCTACAAAATGTGTATAGTAGAATGTTGATTCGCCCACTGTCGTGCCTGCATAGTAGACAATGTATCTTCCGTCAAAATCTACATAACTGCTACCGCTTGTTTGTGCTGTTGCTTCGCTATTCAATATTTCTTTAGCGGTATATGTGCTATCTGTCAAATCTATTTCATAAATTTGCGCTGCATCGTTTCTCACATAAACCTTTGAACCATTTACAAACAATATGTCATAAGCGGTATCTGCTGAAATTACTTGTCTAGCACTTGCTCCATTGCTACCGAAAGGTACATAGTATGTGCCACTTTCTCCCACTGCAAGTACTCCACCTCTATAGTCATTTTCTTCATTCATAATGTAATAACTTGAATATGAATTATAATACATTGCAGTTTCACCGCTTGTAAATGATGAATTCAATACATTATAGTTAAATGTTGTTGAACCCCTAGCAGTTTTTTCATAATAGAGTTTATTGTTTCTAAGCCCAATCAAATTGTAGGTTGAAATATTGTCGTCTGCCAATGTCTTTGTTTCTTTTGTCACTAAGTTATAACTCTTTAACGCTGCAGAACTTGCAGTATTAGACTTTGTTTCTGTGTAGTAAATACATTTATTTACATCACTGACATCGCCTGAATCTATAGTGCCGTCATTGATATAATTTGTTTGAGTGAGCCAAGCGACTGTGCCGACATTTTCTTCAGCGATTGTTTCTTCGCCTTGATTTTTGCCGTTTACAAATTCAATAGTTACAAGGCTTGTGCCGTCCTTAATCATCACAAATGTTGAATAAGAATTATCCCCTGTTTTTATTTTTGTAACATTAAAACTTACTGATGAATATTCAGCGGTTGTAGTATAGAGTCTAGTATTGTGGTCTCCGTCAATGTCACAACGATAGATATCAACTAAGTTCTTTTGCAATTCGCCGTATCTATCTTTTTCGTCATTTGGAGTAGCGTAATAAATGTAATCGTCATAAATGAAGAAACTTCCAAATTCATAGCCTACAATCTTAGGCACAATAACTTGACAATCTACTAAATATCCGTCCTCGTCATATTGGATGTTTCCGTCCACAAGTTTGGTACGGTATATACCGCCACGAACCACATCTCCATAACTATTTGTACCGTCACTTACGCTATCTATTCCATAATATCCATTTATAAAATACACATAGTCGCCTTTTCTAACTTCCATACCACCATTGCCATAGATTGACGCATTAGTGTCTGGGTTATCTTTAGGCGGATTAAACCCGCAGGCAGTCATTGTGATAGCCACAATAGCAAGTATTGCTATAGTAAAAATTTGTTTTATTGACATAAATTTTCCTCTTAATAATATATTGACAAAGTTTAGTTATTTATACTTTGTAAAATTTTTGTAACACACTTCATATAATATATAAAATTAATAAGTGCTTCCACAAAAGAATTTGTAAAAGTATACCATTTTTTTGTTTTTAAGTCAATGAATTTCATACGCTAATTTGACCCTTTTGTATATAGCGAGTTTCTATCTAGGGGATTTCCCATCCCCTAGCACCCTAGTGCAAGGGCACTCGCCCTTGACCTGTGGTCTTAGTAAGTGGTGGTACTAGCCTAATTTAGTACTTAAAGCTTAAAAATATATTTCTTAGTGCGTTAACACGCACTAAGTATATTATTTAAGTACCAAGTCGTGTCTAAGTACCCACACAATGACCACTGCCGTACGCTTGTCCGAAAGGGAACTACCCGTTCCCCTTCACCCCTTAGGCAAGGGCTAGCCCTTGACCTATGGTCTTGGAGAGTGACACTAGCCAACTTTAGTACTTAAAAACTAAAAAATATATTTCTTAGTGCGTTAACACGCACTAAGTATATTATTTAAGTACTAATTTGTGACTAGGTACTACCCAAAGACCACTGCCGTACGCAAGTCAACACGGCAGTGTGCCTTCGCACCCATACGCTAGTACCTATGTTGTGCCTAGGTACTCACACAAAGACCACGCCTCGGTGTGGCATCCCACCTGTGCCGTCACACCCGTCACATTGCGAGTTCAACCTAAAAAATGATTAATAGAAGGAGATTATTATGAGAATTGCCCCTTATGAACACATTTATTTAGACAACGTAAACTCCACAAATGATAATTACACCAATTTCACTAATTCAAGCACACAAAGTACAAATAATAATACCAAGTCAAACAATAACATATTGGGAAATTTACTAAAAAATCCGCAATCAATTAATTTAATTAAAAATTTCCTACCTATGTTATCAGGCTCAAAACAAGACAACAATCAACAGTCCAATATGAATGGGCTTGCTCAGTTAATGAGTGGCTTATCTAATCAAAATTCAAATACCAACCAAAATGCAAGTAGCAGCAATGAAAATTCAGGTATTAATTTTGACACAACGCCACAATTTAAGCAATCAAATGGAAGTAGTACACATTTGCCAGAAATCAACCCACAGTATTCAATCGAAAATCTTATGAAAACACCAGCCAAGCAACAAGCACAAAAAGACAAGTCACTTGATTACTCTAGAGAGTTTTTGATTAAGCAAATGCAATTACACCAAAATATGCTCAATCAATTAAAACAACATTAACAAGGACGGGCGTCCTTGACCTGTGGTCTTAGTTGGTACTAATATTAACTTTTTAGGTTATCTCAAAGCGGTGACTACTGCCGTACGCAAATCATCTAGGGGATTTCATCCCCTATGACCCTAGAGCAGGACAGTGTCCTGCACCTGTGGTCTTGGGGAGTGGCACTAGCCCACTTTAGTACTTAAAACTTAAAAATATATTTCTTAGTGTGTTAACACACACTAAGTATATTATTTAAGTACTAATTTGTGACTAGGTACTACCCAAAGACCACTGCCGTACGCTAGTACCTAAAAATTACAAACAAGTACGCCATTCGACAAGATTAGTTAAAAAAATGTAAAATAAATAATTTAAAATATTGCTAAACGGAGGCAAATTATGTTCGCTAAGAAAAAAATAGTATTGAATAGTGCAATAAATGACAACAAAAAAGGCGTAGCCTTAATAACTTGCCTTGATTCGCTCACCAATTTGCAAATTAAAATCAACAATTTTTCGCATAAGTCCCATTCAAATTATGTGTTTCTACTCAAAAACAACGGCATACAACAGCGTTTCTTAGTGGACGACCCAAGAAATTTTGAATGTGAAGTTGATATTCCCATTGACTTAGACAAAAAAATCTCGTGTTTACTCATTGAAAATGGTACTCAACCAATCTTTTGGGGCGGAACACAAACCCAAACACAAACCATAAATAGTTTTGATACTTTGCAAGAAAATGAAAATACTTCAAAACAAGCACCGTCTTTGCAACAAAATAGCGATAAATTAAATAATATTAACACCATTTATACCACCACAAAACAAAATAGTGATTTTACACAAAGCACTAATAATTCATTTGATAATAAAATAGCACCTAACGAAAATAGTGACATAAATAATGATTATGCTTATGTTCCGCAAACAGATGAAAAAATTAATACTTCGACACAAGAACACACTAACAATAATTTGCAATTACATAAAAGCGACCCGCAAGAAGCATTATTTACTGAAAATGACAGCGATATTGAGAAAGAAATAGACAACGCAATGCAGTA